>CAJLGW010000043.1 GCA_905206345.1 uncultured Sutterella sp.
GATACGCTATGTCTACCATTGTACCTAAACCCTATCAACCTCGCAGTGTTGCCGATGAGTTTGCTTGCCTTTTGTATAAATTTATACATGACATTACGTATAGTAGATCGACTACCGAAGTCAATCAATTTGGAGCCCACGTCAGCCCTCACATGAGCCTTATAACCATAGTAGGACTGACCGGCTTTCTTTGTCCACCGAGCGTCAATGTCTTTTTGGCTTTTCTTGCGAGGCTGATCCTTCCAACCTAAATTCTCATTTCATGTAACCTAGAAGAGGTTGCGAAATAGCCGCTACCTTGTTGAAAAATAAAGAGATAGCGGTTTTATTTTTACCCTAACAATAGGTATATTTATGGATCCTACAAAAGGAAGCAATCATGAGTACCTATCTCTCCCGCCGAAAGCGCACCAACTCTTGGAATTTCAAAAAGAAGACCCAGAAAAAACTTCAGATTTTTATCGGTTCGTTCATAAAGGGACACTGCCGCTTCAATGACAAGGCTACGGAGTACGCGGATTTGTTCCGCGGAACGGAGTATGAGCGGTCCTATTGGTTGTGGCGCGATATGCAGGCTGCGGAGCAAAGTCAGGACGAAGATCCCCTGGTATTCAAAGCAGCTCTTCGCGAGTGTGAGAGTAAAAACGCCGGTCTCAGTTTGTTACTCGATAACGTGGGCGACACTCTGAACTTACGTGACTGCCTCAGTCGCATCTTCGGTGATTCGCTTGCCTCCAGGATTCTTTCTATGGCGTATTACTGTGCAGCAGAAGGTCGTCAAGCGTTAAGCCGCGTCAGTGTGTGGTTCGATGACCACGTACTCCCGTTTAAAGGCGGATTCAGTCAGGGAATGATTGAAAAAAACTCTGGTCGAAATTACCTCGGATGATATTTTGGCCTTCTTGGCTGAATGGATGACGATTCACGGACAGCAAGAGCAACTCTCCTATGACATTACTTCTGTTTCCAGCTACGCACAAAATGTTGCCGGTGTTGCCCACGGCTATAATCGTGACCGAGATAATCCTCCTCAAATCAATTTGCTGATGCTGGTAGGTCAGAAGAGCAAACTGCCGCTTTGGTTTGACCAATTGCCCGGAGCCATTTCTGACGTAACGACCTTGAAAGACACGATGCACCAAATCAAAAGCATCGATGTCAATCCCCACGGCATCGTCATGGACCGAGGCTTTGCCAGCATAGGCAACATTGAGTGCTTACTCAACTCACATATCAAATTTACGATGGGGCTTGCCTTGCATCGTTTCGAGTTTGCACGGGAAATGATTGATAAAGCTCTCGCCAGTCATGCATTTTGCGAACCCGGTTCAACGATTGACCTCTTTGAAGAAGACTCGCTCTATCAAACTCAGGCAGTCACTCGTCTGTACAAAATTAACGGTCACCGGACCTATCTGCACCTGTATTACACGGACTTCTACCACGCCCAAGCCAACGCTATCCTGATGTCTGACTTACGGGAAGTTGAGCGCAAACTTAAACATGGTGAATCGTTTAAGTCGGCCTCTGAAGAGTTTTGGGCCAAGGAATGTTACACGGTAAAGACAACACCGGAGCGCGGCCTTCAGGTAAAGGCTAATGTCGAAGCCATTGACCGACTTCGAGACAATCATGCCGGTTACTTTGCCATCTTAAGCTCGCAATTTAAGGATTCCCTGGAAGCGATGCGGGTTTATAAGCTCCGCGATGGCATTGAGAAGCGTTTTGATGATTTGAAAAATGATGAAGACTGCAAGCGCATTCGTGTGCATTCTGAACACAATATGCGCTCACGTCTTTTTATTCAGTTTATTGCTCAGATTTTGCGCTGCAAAATCTTGACGGTAATGCAATCAGAACAAGGCCGACTGCTCAGCAAGAGCAAGACGGTGACCGATGTTCTTTGGAACATTGAACCGTTACGTCGGATCAAAATTGAAGGTCACCGCCCTTTCTACTGGCGTCCTACGAAAGCCCAAGTGGAAATCCTGAAGTGCTTTGGTATCCCGACAGACACCTCAGAATGGCCCTCTATGCGCTAAAAGTAGGATACATCGAGTGAGAATTTAGGGTAAAACGCTCTCGGTAGAGCCAAATCGTATTTCTGCCGGGAACATCCTCTGGCTCAACAATGTTCAGAAAACGTTGAAAGCTCGCGCGCTCAAGAATCATGAATTCCGTTTGAGCATCACTCAATCCATAGAGCCGCTGAAGGAACAACACCTTAAACATAAATACCGGATCCTTGGCGGGACGCCCGGCACGACTGCCTTTGCCTTGTTTGTGTTTAGCTTGCTGAAATGCCTTTTCAATGGTCGTACGGAATGACTCGAAGTCAATGTATTGCTGGAGGGTTTGAAGAGGATCCCCCAATTGATCTAAGACTTGCTGAAAAGAAATATCTGCGAAAAGGCCTTGTTGAGTGCTCGGAAATTGATAGAATGTAACCATATGGATTCTTTTGGTGGTTGATTCTGGACAGCTTCAATTCTAACCAATTGAGTCCATTCTGTTTTTATAACGATGAATTTTTAGAAGTCACCTTAATAAACTCTTTCTTGGCTACTCCTTTGATTCCTGGGATTCCAGCAGACCGCTTATTTTCCTATTTGCGTCTTATTTAATGATTGCGTTGGGTATTGCCATCGTCATCCATGGATTCATTCACATGAGTCAGAAAAACGATTCTCTGCGCACTAAAGTCACCCAATAAAGAAACTCCCCTCTTCGAGAATCGAAAGAAGGGAGTTCGCTCAAAGACTAAAAGCCTATTCGAATGTTTGGTTTTTCTCGCGAGTTGTGCGGAATTCAACATCCGGCCAATGGCGTTCGGTCGTTTGAAGGTTATAAATCGACGTTGCCAAGTAAACCAAATTACCATCAGCATCATGTGCCAAACGAGCGGCTTGCTCGTCGGTAAAGCGTTTCTTGGTGTCTTCGTCCGGGAAGTGCAACCAACGGGCAGTCGATACATCCGTTTGCTCATAGATTGCATCGACCTTGTATTCCGTTGCTAAGCGCTGAGCCACAATTTCAAATTGCAAGAAACCAACGGCACCCAAATAGAGGTGACCAAAGTCGTTTTCAAACACCTGAATGGCACCCTCTTCGCCCAACTCCTTAAGGCCCTTTTGCAATTGCTTAGCCTTAAACGGATCCTTCGGACGAGCGGCACGGAACAATTCCGGAGCAAAGTACGGAATACCCGTAAAGCCCAAGACTTCACCTTCGGTGAGCGTATCGCCAATATGCAATTGACCGTGGTTATAAATACCGATGATGTCGCCTGCGACGGCATCGGTCATTGTCACGCGATCGTTTGCCATAAAGGTCAATGCATTCGGAATTTTCATTTCGCGATCTTCGCGCAAATGACGAACCTTCATGCCTTGCGTGTATCGGCCTGAGCAAACTCGGAAGAAAGCGATACGGTCACGGTGTTTCGGATCCATGTTGGCTTGGATTTTGAACACAAAGCCAGAGAAAGGCTTTTCCGTCGGCTCCACCATGCGCTTGCCACCATCACGGGGTTGCGGTTCGGGCGCCCAACGCACAAGTGCTTCCAAAACGTCCTTCACACCGAAGTTATTCACACCGGAGCCAAAGAAAACGGGGCTTTGTTCGCCGGCTAAGAATTTTTCCAAACTAAACGGATTGGAGACACCTTGCACTAACTCAATGCTTTCTCGGACGTAGTCCATTTCCATCGGGAACAACTCGTCCAAGCGAGGATTATCCAACCCTTCGATTAACTCTTCGTTACCCGACAGGCGAGATTCGCCGGCCGTGAAGCGCACCAAGCGGTCCTTCTCAAGCGAGAACACACCTCGGAAAGTCTTACCCATCCCGATCGGCCACGTAATCGGCACACACTCTAATTTCAAAATCTCTTCGATTTCACTTAAAAGATCGATCGGATCTCGGACTTCACGGTCCAACTTGTTGATAAACGTGATAATCGGCGTGTTGCGAAGACGGCAAACTTCCAATAATTTGATCGTTTGAGCTTCCACACCCTTGGCTGCGTCAATCACCATCACGGCAGCATCAACCGCCGTTAAAACGCGATAGGTATCTTCTGAGAAGTCTTCGTGCCCCGGCGTGTCAAGCAAGTTAATAACGTGGTTATCGTACTCGAACTGCATCACGGAACTCGTCACCGAAATACCGCGTTGTTGTTCAACTTCCATCCAGTCACTCGTTGCATGACGAGCAGCCTTACGGCCCTTGACGGCACCGGCCATTTGAATGGCTCCACCGAAAAGCAATAATTTTTCCGTTAATGTCGTCTTACCCGCGTCAGGGTGAGCGATGATGGCAAAAGTACGGCGTTTTTGCACATCTTTTAAAATTTGGGGATCTAACGCAACCATTTTTAAATCTTTGAGAATTCAAATATTTTTTAGCGAGAACTAAGCGCGGTATTGTACCTGATTTTGAGAAAATTCCTTGAGCTGCAACATCTTGCGATACAATGTCAGGCATGTATTGAAAGGAGAAATCACATGAGTTATTTTCCCTCATGGAAATTAAAAACCGACGGGATTATTGCGCCGGATGAACGTTTACCCACGCCTCAAACACTCGCTATGGGTATTCAACACGTTGTTGCCATGTTTGGCTCCACCATTTTGGCACCTCTATTGATGGGTTTTGACCCTAACGTTGCTATTTTGATGAGCGGTATTGGGACGCTCATTTTTTTTGTGATTGTTGGTGGTCACGTTCCTAGCTACCTCGGCTCAAGCTTTGCCTTTATCGGGGTTGTCATTTCCGCCACTGGCTATGCGGCAGGTTCCGGTCTCAATGCCAATATTGGTGTTGCCTTGGGCGGGATTATTGTCTGCGGTCTCATCTATGCCATTGTGGGCCTTATTGTGATGTCCACAGGTGTGCGATGGATTGAAAAGCTGATGCCTCCCGTAGTGACAGGTGCTGTTGTTGCCGTTATCGGTTTAAACCTTGCTCCTACTGCCGTGCGTAGCGTCGGTACCGGTACCTTTAACGCTTGTATCGCCATCATTACGATGATCTGCGTGGGTGCAGTTGCCGTTTACACGCGTGGCATGATTCAAAAGCTTTTGATTTTAGTTGGGATTATCCTCAGCTATATCATCTATTTCATCTTGGCTAACGTATGGGGATTTGGCCCGAGCATTGACTTCTCAATCATCAGTAATGCTGCTTGGTTCGGTATGCCCCAATTCCATTCACCCGTCTTCGAATTTAACGCCATTTTGTTAATTGCCCCTGTGGTCATCATCTTGATTGGTGAAAACTTGGGTCACGTGAAAGCTGTTACGGCCATGACCGGTCGTAACTTAGACCCATACATGGGTCGAGCCTTCTTAGGTGACGGTATTGCTACGATGGTTGCCGGAAGCATGGGTGGCACGGGTGTGACGACTTATGGTGAAAACATCGGCGTGATGGCTGCAACGCGCGTTTACTCCACCTTGATCTTTGCTGTGGCCGCCGTTATCGCTATTGCATTGGGCTTTTCTCCGAAGTTTGGCGCTGTTATTCAAACGATCCCTCAACCGCTCTTAGGCGGCGTCTCAATCGTGGTCTTCGGTTTGATCGCCGTCGCTGGTGCCCGCATCTGGGTTGTCAATAACGTTGACTTCGGTAATAACCGCAATTTGATTGTGGCCGCTGTCACCTTGATTTTAGGTGCCGGCGACTTTACGTTAAATCTTGGTGGCTTCGCTTTGGGTGGTATCGGTACTGCTACGTTCGGTGCCATTTTGTTGAACGCATTGATGAACCGCGGCGAACATAAAGAAGATGGCAATCCGGTGATTGAAAAGTAATCAATCATTAGCCTCCAATTAATCGAAGAGGGAGCAATTCCTCTTCGATTTTTTTTTACCTTAAAAAAAGACTCCGCCAAAATGACAGAGTCTTTTTTTGATCAGAGTGATCAGTTAGTGATTAGGCGCGCTTTTCCAAGAGCGGTTCCGTGCAACCATCAACACCAACCAATGCCAAACTCGTCAACATAGCCAATTGCGGGCCGAGGTAAGCATCCACCGGTTCCCACCATTCCTTGACGTTGTGGTTGAAACCTTCCTTACCGCCACCGCCTAACGTCGTAGCCGGCACACCCTTATTGACTGCCACGTTGTGGTCAGTCGAGGCAAAGGCGTAAGAATAAAGTGGGATACCCAAAGCAGCCATTGCACCGCGAGCAGCTTGAAGCACGCTTACATCATCGGCTTGACCGCCACCCGGACGATGACCAATCGGTTCGAGCGTCAACTTAACGCCATCTTCATCCTTGTAGCCCCAACGAGCATTTTCATCCTTAGCGGCTTGTTCGAAGATCGGGAGGATTTGAGCTTCCAAATCATCCAATTCTTGAGCGCCGGCGCTACGCATATCCAATTCCATTTCAACGTGAGCAGCGATGGAATTAACCGTCGTACCGCCTTGGATCGTACCGCACGTGAACGTCGTCTTCGGATCAGACTTCGTTTCAACATCAGCCACCTTAGCAATAGCGCGACCCATTGCGTGGATAGCAGACGGCGTACCGAAAGCATTCCAAGAGTGGCCGCCAGGACCATCAAAGTGAACACGATAGCGCTTAGAACCCGTTGCACCACGCAAAACGCGATTAACGTTCACGCCGTCAACAGAGATGAAGCCATCGATTTGAATACCGGACTTGTTAAACAAGTACTTGGAACCGCGGAGGTCACCGTTACCTTCTTCACCAACGCTGCAAACAAAGAGGATGTCACCGACCGTTTCGATCTTGAATTCTTGCAACGTACGCAAAACTTGCAAAATAGCTGCCAAACCACGAGCATCGTCACTGATGCCAGGGGCCAAGTAGCGATTGCCTTCCTTGCGAACCTTAACATCCGTACCAGCCGGGAAAACGGTATCCAAGTGAGCAGCCAAGACCAACGTCGGACCATTGCCCTTACCAGCACGGCGAGCCAAAACGTTACCTTCTTCGTCAATCGTTGCCGTTAAACCTAACTCTTCAAAACGACGAGCCATGTCCTTAGCACGAACTTCTTCATGGAAAGGCGGGGCTTCCACTTCCGTGATAGCCACTTGGTCGGCGATGGTCTTTTCATCATCGCGCTTGACTGCTTCAATAGCAGACTTAATGGTTTCACAAGCAGACAGAGTGTCCAAAGCTGCTTGGACATGAGCCAACAAAGGCGGCATTTCCAACGGCTTGGCATTGACGGGATTGTCCATTTTAGACTCCTAATGTAATTGAATTTTCTCGCACTTTTTTATCTTGCGAGCCCATCTATTGTAACAGTTAAGAGCGACAATCTTAGCTGCATCAGGTCAAGGTTTAACGCTTAAGTTTCGAAAAGGCATTGGCCATTGCACCCAACGTAGGACGAGTATCCTTCATCGGACGTTGAACTTTGGGCTTTGAGGCTCCTGTGCGAGCACCAGAGTTAGACTTCATGGACAACGAAATACGATTTCGTGATACGTCCACTTCCAAAACCTTGACTTTGACAATTTGCCCAACACGAACCACTTCTCTCGGGTCTTTAACAAAGTGATTGGAAAGTTCAGAGACGTGAACCAAACCGTCTTGATGCACACCGATATCCACGAAAGCACCAAATGCAGCCACATTGGAGACAACGCCTTCGAGCTCCATTCCAACTTTTAAATCGGAAACCGACTCGACACCTTCCTTAAACTCAGCCATTTTAAATTCCGGACGCGGATCTCGGCCCGGCTTTTCCAACTCTTGGAAAATGTCCAAAACAGTCGGCAAACCGAATTGCTCGTCCGTGAAGTCTTGAGCTCTGAGCTTGGATAAAACTTCATGGTTTCCAATCAATTCTTTAGAGCTCAATCCCGTTTTTTCCAAAATGCGAGCAACAACCGGGTAGGCTTCCGGGTGAACGGCTGAGGCATCTAAGGGATTTTCACCGTTATTAATGCGCAAAAAGCCTGCTGATTGTTCAAAAGCCTTCGCACCAAAACGAGGCACCTTCATCAACTGGGCTCGATTTTCAAAGCTACCCATATTGTTGCGGAATAAAACAATGTGTTCGGCAATGTTTTTAGTGAGACCGGAGACACGCGCCAAGAGTTCGGCACTTGCGGTATTGAGGTCAACACCCACGGCATTCACGCAGTCTTCAACGACAGCTTCCAACTTATGGGCCAAATGGGTTTGGTTAACATCGTGTTGATATTGACCGACGCCAATGGCTTTGGGATCAATTTTGACAAGTTCTGCCAAAGGATCTTGCAAGCGTCGAGCGATGGAGACAGCTCCCCGATAACTCACGTCCATATCAGGGAACTCCTTCGCAGCCAATTCGCTTGCAGAGTACACACTGGCGCCAGCCTCACTCACGACCACCTTCGTTAAATGCAATTCAGGATGACGGCGAATTAAATCGGCTGCTAATTTGTCCGTTTCACGACTGGCGGTGCCATTACCGATCGAAATGAGTTGACTGCCATGACGCTTGGCTAACTGAGCCAAAATTTCAATTGAGCGATCCCAATCACGACGCGGTTCATGAGGATAGATAACCCCTGTATCCAAAACAGCACCGGTGGCAGAAATCACAGCAACCTTCACACCCGTTCGAAGTCCCGGGTCTAACCCAATGACACCCTTTTGACCAGCGGGAGCTGCTAACAACAAATCTTTCAAGTTAATACCAAAGACGCGGATTGCCTCTTCTTCAGCTCGATCTCGCAACGTTGCAAAGAGTTCACTTTCGATATTAAGGCTAATCTTGACTCGCCATGTCCAACGGCACACATCCATCAACCAAGCGTCAGCAGCACGCCCTAAATCTGAAATACCAAAATGCTCGGCAATGATTGTTTGGCAGGGGTGAATCTTTCGGGCTTCCTCTTCTTCGGTCAATTGAACCGAAATCTTTAACACACCTTCTTGGCGTCCTCTGAACATCGCCAAAGCTCGATGCGAGGGGACAGCAGATAATTCTTCGTCATACTCGAAATAGTCTTTAAACTTTTCGCCCTCGGCTTCTTTGCCTTCGACAACTTCTGAGACAATGAAACCGTTTTTGTTCATAAAAGCACGAACGCTTGCCAAAAGCTCAGCGTTTTCGCTAAAGCGCTCGGCCAAAATATCTCTTGCTCCGTTTAAGGCATCTTTACTGGTCTTGATGCCCTTTTCCTCATTCACGTACTTTTGAGCTTCAGTATCGGGCTCAAGTGTGGGCGATTGATAAAGGCTATCGGCCAATGGTTCAAGACCTGCTTCTTTGGCGATTTGCGCACGGGTACGGCGACGAGGTTTATACGGCAAATAAAGGTCTTCAATCGTTTGTTTGGTCTCTGCTGCCGTTAAAGCATCTCGAAGCTCTTCGGTTAACTTTCCTTGTAATTCGATAGAATCCAACACCGTTTGACGACGCTCTTCTAACTCAGTGAGATAGGTCAAACGTTCTTCCAAAAGACGTAATTGTCCATCATCCAACCCTCCCGTTACTTCTTTACGGTAACGTGCAATAAAGGGAACGGTAGCACCCGATTCAAGTAAATCAACAGCGGCTTGAACCTGAGCTTCTCGGGCCGAGATGTCTTTAGCCAATGTCGTGGTAATACGTTGTTGGGCTTGAGAGGATAAATTCATAAGGAATCTTTCAAAAAGAAATTCACCAACCCCCGATGAGCTGGTGAAATACAGAAATTAATGATTAATGCGTCAAAGCCAAATCATGAGCACTTTGGCGAATCATATCCACCAAATCTCGATCTTTTTGCTCATACGCTTGTTTTCTTAACTGCAGATAAATGTCTTGTGTAGGCGCTTGCGCAACATCTTCTTCATAAATAAAGCGCAAAAAGAAATAACCCGCTTCACCAGGGGACTCGATCTGAATCGTAAAGCGGCTGGCAGGATAATCTTTACTTCCTTTCACATTGGTAATGACAGCGTGCCCTACGTCAAATGCGACCGTATCGGAAACAATCAAACCACCAAAATCCAACTCGCGCTTTAAAAGTAGCTGCTCATTTTCGTAATGCTCTGTAATTGAACATTGTTTCATCGCCTCCACATACTCCGTGGGATGACGAGCAAAATGCTCCAAATGGCGCCAAAGCATCGAGGAGTCAAAAATCCCTGCCAAATCATCTTGAGGGTTACTCACCTCGATGATATGTTCATGAATCTTAAGCATACGTTTTTGCCTTCTTTAACTTTTCTTCAAGCCAGAAACTATACCGTGACATTACAAAACTGCCAAAGAAGTAAATGGCCGCAATAAAGATATAGCCTTCGATGAAGAATTGACGCCATTGCGGGTCACCTAAAGCTAAACGCAACGCTCCGGTGAGGTCGTACATGGACACAACCGTCACTAAAGACGTATCCATAAAGGTTGACAACAAACTATTCACAAACGCCGGAATAACAGCAACCAAGGCTTGAGGAAGAATAACGTAGACATAAACTTGCCACGTCTTTAACCCTAAGGAAGCAGCGGCATTAAATTGCGCTTGCGGAATCGTCTGTAAGCCCCCACGAACGGTTTCTGCCATGTAAGCCGCTTGGAAAAGCGAAATCCCCAAGGCAATGCGCCAGAATGCGTCAAACTTCCATCCAGCTGGCAAAATAAGAGGGAAGATATAAGTGGCAACAAACAAAACCGTGATCAGAGGTACGCCTCGAACCAGTTCAATGTAGCCCGTGCTGAGAATGCGTAAAACGGGCATACGGGAACGACGCCCTAAAGCCAACAAAATCCCGAGAGGTGCAGAGGCCGTCATCCCAATAATCGTTAAGATCACGGTTAAAGGCAGACCGCCCCACGCGTCAGAATCAATGGGCGTTAAACCGAAGACACCACCGGCCATCATCGTAAAGAAAAAGCCCAATGCCAACACCCAACCGACCAAAATCAGTTTGGCGCCCTTTCTTGTCCACAAGTAAGGGATGGCCGAGACAACTAACATCAGCACCACGACAGCCGTACCTAATCCAGCACGCCAATGCTCTTCATAAGGAAAGCGACCAAACAAAATCAAGCGCCATTTCTCGGTCACAAAACCCCAGCATGCACCGTCGGCTTGACGACACAATTCGAGATCAGGCGCTGTGACAGCATTAATCACCCCCCAACTGGTCAAATTCAAACCCAAGAAAAGTAACACACCGACGATAATCAGCGTCACCACCGTCGACCCAACGGACGAACAATATTGGCTTCTTAAGCTCTGAAGGAGCGTATTGGATTGCTTCATACTGCGCTCCTTACTTTGGGGCCGCTGTGACACGTGCATTTAAGGCATTCATCACAACAGCAATAATAAGATTAAGAAAGAGGTAAACCGCCATGATCAAGACAATGGCTTCAAGTGCTTGCCCCATAATCACAATCGAAGTGTTACCGACACTGACGATGTCCGGATAGCCGATAATGACCGCCAATGATGAATTTTTCGTTAAATTCATGAATTGACTTGCCAATGGCGGGATGACCAAACGCAACGATTGCGGCAAAACAACATAGCTGATGGTTTGCAAACGCGTCATCCCCAAAGCTTCCGAGGCTCGCCATTGATTTTGAGGAACAGCCAAAATCCCAGCTCGAACAATTTCAGCAATCGAAGCCGAGGTAAAAGTCGTCAATCCGATCCAAAGGGTAAGAAATTCAGGCGTAGCCGCTGCGCCACCGGCCACCATAAAGCCGTCCATTCTCGGTTGACTCCAACCAAAAACACAGCCAAAAACAAACCAAACGAAAAGCCCAACTAAAACACCGGCTCCCAAACCCATAAGGGTTGCCATCAGACTTGTGACGCATTGAATGTAAAAACGACGACAGATGTAGCCTGTCGCTATGGCAAAAAGGAGGGCGCAAACATTAGCAAGAGCTAAATGATGGGGAACCGTAAAATGAAGACCAGCCTTTGACAACATAGCCAAAGAGCCAAACATCAAGGGGTCGAAAGAATCTGGAAGAAATTCCGTGATCACCAAGTAAACGGCAAAGAGTTGAATCAATAATGGAATATTGCGATAAAACTCAACGTGAGCAACACCTAAAAAGCGAACCAACGGGTGGTCGGAAAGGCGCATTAAACCAACGATTACCCCTAAGACCGTAGCAGTCACAATAGAGACAGCTGCAACGAGAATGGTATTGAGCATCCCAGCCAAGAACATCCGGCCAAAACTGTCATTGGAATTAACTGAAATTAAAGACTCACCGATTTCAAAACTGGATCGATCGCTCAAAAAAGCGAAACCGGAGCGAATATCTCTGGCTTGCAAATTGTCATAGATGTTTTGACCGAATGCGTACAACAAAGCAATCGTCAGTACAAAAATGACGGCCTGCCAAAACCACTCTTTACGACGGCGAGTGGCCTCTCGTGCTCGGTACGATTCGTCCCCAATTAGTGGTTTATTCTTTGAACGTAAATCAATCATCTCTTCGTTCGTCAATGATCAAAATGGCGGCTGCCCAAACACAACCGCCATTTTCTTTAAACGGATTTCAACCTGAAATTAACGGATCGGAGGTGCGTAAAGCAAGCCACCTTGCGTCCACAAGTTATTGTTGCCACGGGGCAAACCTAACTTGGAGTTCGGGCCCATGTTAGCCTCAAAGCTTTCGCCATAGTTGCCAACTTGCTTAACGATACGGTAACTCCATTGCTTGTCTAACCCTAACATTTTACCCATATCTTCAGAAGCACCAAGTAAACGTTGGACATCTGGGCGCTTATCTTGAGCAAGCTTTTGATCAACATTGGCCTTGGTAATACCCAATTCTTCTGCATTAATTAAGGCAAAAAGAGACCAACGAACGATGGAATACCATTGATCATCGCCACGACGAACGGCCGGAGCCAACGGTTCCTTAGAGATCACTTCCGGCAAAATTTCATAATCGGCGGGCTTGGGAGAGTTGATTCGAGCTCCAGCCAAGTCGCTCATGTCCGTCGTGTAAGCTTGGCAGCGGCCAGAGAAAAAGGCAGCTTGCGTTGCTTCGGTCGTATCAAACACAACGGTCTTAAACTTCATCTTATTGGTGTTGAAGAAGTCGGCCAAACTCTTTTCACTTGAGGTGCCGGATTGCACACAAATCGTTGCACCGTTTAATTGCTTGGCACTCTTCACATTCAAGCGCTTCGGAACCAAGAAACCTTGACCGTCATAGTAGCTAACGGCGGTAAACAAGGCACCGGTCGTCGTATCACGCGTCATCGTCCAAGACGTATTACGAGCCAACATATCAATTTCCCCAGCTTGTAAAGCGGCGAAACGTTGCGGGGAACTCAAGGGGACAAACTTCACTTTTTTCGCATCACCCAACGTTGCAGCGGCAACCGCACGGCAAACGTCAACATCTAAGCCCGTCCAATTACCCTTACTATCGACAGAAGAGAAGCCGGGAGCGGCTGTGTTAACACCGCAAATCAATTGCCCACGAGCTTTGACCGTATCAAGCGTTGAAGATGCGTTGGCTTGCGCGCTGACAGCCAACCCTAATAAAGCAATAGACATCACACTTAACTTGGTTTGCATAGGGAATTCCTCTTTTTGCGAAAAAAAATTGAACAAAAATTCCTCGGTACACCGAAAATTCATACCGACCAATCTTTTGGGTTGATTATGATTTTTACATTAACCCCTCTATAAAGACAAGATAAAAACCGTTATAAAATGTGAAGAAGTAGTTTCTTTTACGTAAGTGTCTTGAAATCTTCGAGAGCTCGACTCTGTTATACATGCTCGTCAGAACAGCAAAATCAGATAAGTCAAAAAGTTGCTGATCAGTCAGAGCAATTTCAGAAAATGCAGTACCTTTTGCTGATATTGATTGGCATCCCCAGTAAAAGTCATCATAAAATTTATATCCGTACTCACTACTTCTGCATGATTATTGAGACAGTAAGAATATGCTCCGACAAGATTATCTTCCTGATACTGTGCATAGAGGGTTTGTAATGAAATTCCTCGACGGTGGAGTTTGGAGTGGATATGTTGCCAGTCAGGTTCAGATTGCTTTTCTGAAGTGATTGGATAGATGAGGGTTAAAAGTTCATTATCGTCAAGTTTTAACGCCTGACCAGCAGTGGTTCCAGCTTCTGCAACAACGGTTTTTATATAGCCGACGGTTGATTTGGCGATATCAAGTCGGCGTTGAATCTCCGTAAGTTCCCTATGGTCGCTGATGTAGAAAAATATTTTTATTCACAATAGGTCAACACGTTTATTTCGTAAGGTGACCTATGACCACACCTAGAGCACACTTTCTTCCTCACAAGGTCTTTACAAAAAATAAACGTCAAGCTCGGTCGGTACAATTTGAAAAAATGTAAAGCAAAACGGCCGTCACAATAAAGCAGAGTGCGATGAGTTCTGTAACGCTAACTACCTCTTTAAAAACAAAAATCCCCAAAAGAAATGTGAGAACAGGACTTAAAAATTGAATTATTCCCAGAACGGTCATATGAAGTCTTTGCGCTGCAAGCGAGAAAAGTACCATTGGAACCGAGGTTACAATCCCCGTTCCTATTAATGCCCAACCCAAGTAACTATCAAAGCTTTCAAAAAAGTGCTTAACAAGGATGCCGTTATTGGAGAGAAGATAAACAATCGCTGGCCCCACCATCAAAAGATGTTCTATAGCGACACTTTTTAAGGGCTCAATCTTAACCAACTTTTTCATTGCACCGTAAATCGCCCAAGTCGTTGAAACGCAAATTGCAATCCACGGAAAGCGATCAAGTCCTGCGATCAAAACTGCGACACCCAAAGCAGCTAACCCAATCGCCAACATTCTCAACCTAGAAAGTCGTTCAGAGAAAAAGAGAACACCGATAGCAACGGTGGCCAAAGGAGTGAGAAAAGTTCCTAGGCTAAGTTCAACTACACGATTGGCAGTAACGCCAATGATATTAATAAGCCAATTACCTGAGGCAAAAAGCGTTGCAAGGAGCAAAACAAATGTTTTATTTTCTTTAGGGTGTTGGAACAGATCAAAGAAAAGTTCAACTGTTCCGCGCATCTTCCCTTGAATAACAATGAGTACTGAAATGAAAATTAAAGACCAAAGGATACGGTGTGCGAGAATTTCCAAATCTCCCGCCTCACGCAAGAGCGACCAATAAAGAGCAATCGTCCCCCAAATACAATACGAAACGATAGCGCTCGCCATCCCCACTCGGTCAACTCTGTTGTTTTTGAAGTTATTGTCCATTTTATGTGCGAATGCAGAGTTTCGGATGCTCTCCCCTACATGCAGAAATAGAAAAAATATGGTTTATCACCGCTTTCAATCATACCGTAAAAAAGTGTTAGACGTCAGAGTACTGCCCCTCTGCTAGGTTTCATTATGAAGTTCATCACCAATATTTGATGCACAACGCAGCGAGTTCCGCGCAACCAAGGAGAAATAAGGGGATTTCTTATCCGAGCACATCCAGCAGTTGCCCATGCTTAAAAACTGATTGATGAATTGGATTTTCATTATTCCATTTTTGAAAAATCATAAACTGTCCAACATTTGAAACGATCTCTCCCAAAAATAAAAAACGCCGTACAAAATCATGATTAAGCCCTGTGTTTTTCAAAAAAATTTAATGCCCTATCCTGTTCTTTATTACGATCTCCTGTAAAAACAGCCAGATAATCTTTTTTAGGGACAGTAATTGCCGTTGCAGGATTATTCAAAAGTTCCGTGAAGGCCTTTTTTTGTTTCTCAGGTAAATACGAATTTCTCTCAGGGAAAAACACAAGGCTTGGCACAGAGAGCTCGGGAACAATATCTTTGGGTTCAAGTGTATTGGTCTTTAATGCCCACGAAGCCAAATCTCCTACAATCGGTCCCCAGTGATCCAATAACCAGCCTTTTCTCGAGTGGTAAGGAGCTTCCATCACTATGGCTGCTACATCACTTGCATTAGCATGACAAAGCCTCAGAGCTGCATCACAACCGACACCCTGGGCGAAAATGAGAATTTTCCCTTGGTATTTCTGATGAGTTTTCAAATAATCCAAAACAATTTGAGCATCTTCTCCTATACCGTCAAGCTTAAGCGCTCCTTCACTTGCACCCGCTCCGGCATAGTCAAACACTGCTACTTGATAACCGCTCAGTAATAAATAAAGTATTTGAGGCAGATTGAACTGCCAATTTCTCAGTCCGGCGTAAAAGTAAAGTACCGTTGCTAAGGGCTCAACATCAGGATGACAGATCAGACCCGCAGAAATACACTTCTTTTTTTCGGGACTTTCAGCAAAAAAGTACTCCCCTTTTAAACCAAAATGCTGAGGTATCCAATAGGAACGGTTATCACATTGGAAAAAGAAAGACTCGACAAAAGAAGAGAGTAAATTCATAACAACTCACGGGCAAAAGTGACAGAACTATGAAATTTTAAATGAAAGACCGCATGGGGCAGTCCAAAGAGCTGCCCCTTTTTCCTGAGTTTATCAGTCAAAAGTCGATTAACTGCATATAAATCATGAAGTTA
>CAJLGW010000044.1 GCA_905206345.1 uncultured Sutterella sp.
TGAATCGGTGGACTTACACCACCAGCAGTGCGCCCTGTCGGGCGCACTAGAAAAAGCCGAACTCTTTTTTGGAAGAATTCGGCTTTGTTTTAACGCAAGCAGTTTAAGCGTAGCGTTTATTTTGACGACGCGGCGCGCACTCCACCGTCTTATCGGCTGTGCGCTTGCGAGTACGCTTTTTGCTCTCGGCTAAACCTTCATAGCCCTTATCGAAAATATCCTTTCGAGAAGCAAACTTACGACCGCCCTTATTAGCACCCATACCGGCCTTCGGACGAAGACCACTACGGGTCTTGGAGTCGTCAGCCACTTGCGTCTTTTCAATGCGACCGCGTTGCGTCACACGTTCTTGCACTTCAGGCACAACGCCGCCTCGAGCCTTACCGGCCTTTAAGTCATTGATCCAGCCCTTGACCCACTCATCGGACAATTCCATCTTGGCACCACGGGGCAAGTCCTTAGGCAACAACACGGCTCCAAAGCGCACACGAATCAAGCGAGAAACTGTTAAGCCCACCGCTTCAAACGTACGACGCACTTCACGGTTGCGACCTTCGGCTAACGTCACGCGATACCAGTGATTGGAGGACACACCTCCGATGTCTTCCACACGAGAAAACTGGGCAATACCATCGTCAAGCTTCACGCCCTTTAAGAGCTTTTCCTTGCTCTCTTCGGTCAACTCCCCTTGCACGCGCACAGCGTATTCGCGTTCAATGCGATAGCGCGGGTGCATGAGCATGTTGGCAAATTCGCCACTTGTCGTAAAGAGCAAAACGCCTTCGGTGTTGTAGTCCAAACGACCCACGGCAATCCAGCGAGCCCCTTGCACATGCGGCAAGTGATCAAAGACGCTGGCACGACCTTCTGGGTCATCCATGGAAACGATTTCGCCGGCAGGCTTATGGTACAAAAGCACACGAGGCGCTTCTTCAGAAACTGATTGACGTTTAACCAAACGGCCCTTCACACGAATCATGTCGTTGGGACGCACACGATCACCCACCTTGGCCACGTCACCATTGATCGTAACAACGCCCGTTGCAATCAAAGCTTCCATGTCACGGCGAGAACCTAAACCGGCATCGGCCAACACCTTTTGCAACTTGTCAGAATTCGTCGTATCGATGACTTTAGCCACTGTCGCCTCTTCATTTTGCACCACAGGCTTCACGGGCCGCGTCGTGCGAGCAGGCAAAGCCTTTTTCGCAGGAGCTCGGAAAGGCGTATTTTTTTGCGTGCGTTGACCGCCGCGAGCGCCCGTCGTTCGGGCACCACGGCCACTCGTTGCACCGGCGCCTTGCGTGCGAGGCTTCTTAGTTGTTGTTCTCATCCGTATCTTCCTCTACCAAAGGCAATTGAGAAGGTTCGCTCTCTTCATCCTTTGGTAATTCATTCATTTGTTCGACCGCCTGCATGATAGGCATGGCCAGTTCTTCAAGCTTGGCGTGTTGGGCATCAATGCTTGACAAATAATCCTCTGTGCTCAAACCTTCTAATTGAAGCGTTTCATTTTGCCCATCAAAGAGTTCAAAATCTTCATCGGGCGCATCATCGCGCGTGCCGATCGCGGGCAAATCTTCCAAACTGTTTAACCCCAAGTCCAACAAAAATTGGCGTGTGGTGGCAAAAAGTTCCGGGTGCCCCACTGTCTCACGACGGCCGATCACTTCAATCCAGTTACGATCAATGAGCGTTTTCATGGCGTTGGCATTAACCGTCACGCCTCGAATCTTTTCAATATCGCCTCGCGTCACGGGTTGCCGATACGCAATAACGGCTAACGTTTCCATGACGGTACGCGTGTATTTCGGTGCTTCCTCCGGGTGCAGCTTTTGAAGAATTTCTCTCATCTGCGGCACCGATTGGAATCGCCACAAACCATCTCCGACTTCTTTGAGTTCCAATGCGCGTTCTTTCCACTCGTCTTGCAACTCAAGAAGCATCGCATGCACTTCAATGCGTGTGTAGCGACGGTCTAAACATTGACGAAGGCTCGCAATCGACAAAGCCGTCTCGCTTGTCAAAAGTGCGCCTTCCAAAATACGCTTTGGATGGTCAGTCAAAGCCATTTACTCAACCTCCCCGTCCACATAAAACCAAAGACCGTTTTCACGTACAAAGCGGCTTTTTTCCACCTGACGAAACGCACGACCTTCGATTTTGCCTCGCGCTACAAAAGTCACCGTCGCGGTATCGCCCGATTCACTACTGTCTTTAATCTCAAGCCCCAACCACTTCACCGGGTCGGAGAGATCCAACTCAGTCGGTCTGGTTGTCGCGTGCCAAGTCTTTAACAGATAATCGGGCAACACCTTAACGAAAGCCGAGTAACGGCTTTTCATGAGGCTGACTGCATCGGGCGCAGGCAGACCCGCATGAAAACGCCCGCAACAATCCTCGTAGCTCAAGAGGCTACCGCAAGGACAGGTTGCGGGCACTTTCTTTTTTTTCATAAAACCGAAAAATTAACTTCGATTATGCTTCACGTTCAGCACGAGCGTGACGACGACGATCGATTTCCGTCAAGTAACGCTTACGCAAACGAATGGTCTTCGGTGTAATTTCAACCAATTCGTCATCGTTGATGAATTCAACGGCGTGTTCAAGCGTCAATTGAATGGGTGGCACCAAGCGAATGGCTTCGTCCGTACCGGAAGCACGAATGTTCGTCAATTGCTTACCGCGAATCGGGTTCACCACGATGTCGTTATCGCGAGAGTGGATACCGATGATCATGCCTTCATAGAGCTTATCGCCGGGTTTGACAAACATACGACCGCGATCTTGCAACTTCCACAAAGCGTAAGCCACAGCATCACCCGTATCTTGGCTGATCAACACACCGTTACGACGTTCACCGACATCACCTTCCTTGATCGGACCGTAGTCATCAAAAACGTGGCTCATGATACCCGTGCCGCGACACATCGTCATGAATTCGCTTTGGAAACCGATCAAACCGCGGGCAGGAATACGGTACTCTAAACGTACACGGCCCTTACCGTCCGGTTGCATGTCTTGAAGGTCACCCTTACGACGACCCAATTCTTCCATCACGGTGCCTTGGTGATCTTCTTCAACGTCAACCGTCAACACTTCGTACGGTTCCATCTTCACACCGTTGACTTCCTTCATCAACACTTGCGGACGGGACACGGCCAATTCATAGCCTTCACGACGCATGTTTTCGATCAAAATCGTCAAGTGCAATTCACCGCGACCGGCCACTTCAAAGACTGTTTCGTCATCGGTTTGACGCATACGCATAGCCACGTTGGACTTCAATTCACGTTCCAAACGTTCGCGGATTTGGCGAGACGTCACGAACTTGCCTTCGCGACCGGCCAAGGGGCTGGAGTTGACTTGGAAGTTCATGGCCAAAGTCGGTTCATCCACCTTCAAAAGAGGCAAGGCTTCGGGTTGATCCACGGCCGTAATGGTCGTACCGATCGACAAGTCTTCAATACCGTTGACCAACACGATGTCGCCGGCTTCAGCAGAATCCACCAACGTGCGATCCAGACCTTGGAACATCAACAATTGGTTGATCTTGGCCTTTTTCGGCGTATCGTCGGGGCCGTTCATGATGCAAACTTCGCTACCGGCGTGGATGCGACCGCGGTGCACACGACCGATACCGATCTTACCAACGTAGCTCGAGTAGTCCAAGGAGCAAATTTGCAATTGCAACGGAGCGTTAGGATCGTCATCACGCACCGGCACCTTTTCGATCACCGTATCGAAAATGGCGCGCATGTTACCGACCTTCTTCAATTCTTCAATATCTTCAGAGAAACCGGCCACACCTTCCAAAGCGGAAGCGTAAATCACCGGGAAGTCCAATTGTTCTTCCGTGGCGCCCAACTTATCGAACAAGTCAAACGTTTGGTTCAAAACCCAATCAGGGCGGGAGCCCGGGCGGTCGATCTTATTGATCACAACGATGGGCTTTAAGCCTAAAGCCAAAGCTTTACGCGTCACGAAACGCGTTTGCGGCATCGGGCCTTCCACAGCGTCGACCAACAACAAAACACCGTCAACCATGGACAAAACGCGTTCAACTTCACCACCGAAGTCAGCGTGCCCCGGGGTATCAATAATATTGATGTGCGTCCCTTCGTATTCGACTGCGCAGTTTTTGGCCAAAATGGTGATCCCGCGTTCGCGTTCCAAGTCACCGCTGTCCATCACACGTTCTGCCACTTCTTGGTTAGCACGGAAAGTGCCGGCAGCGCGCAAAAGTTTGTCAACCATCGTCGTCTTACCGTGGTCAACGTGAGCAATAATCGCAATATTGCGAATCGCACGAGTACTAGTCATGTTTTGCCTCAATATCTTTCTTGTTGGCAATTAATCGTTCGGGTTCAAGCACGCCGCGATCATTCACGCGCGCCGTCCCCACCATTTGTTCGTCCGCGCCATAGACGCGAACTCGGTCACAGGCTGCCAAGCCCAACGGTAAACGTTGACCGTGACAGAAGCGAACCGTATCCGTTTCATTTAAATGCACCGCAGGCAACGTTTGCATTAACGCATCCACGGGCTTTAAGTAAGCTTGAAGGGCTTGGGTATCGACCGCTTTCAGTTGAGCAATCGTCACCGCTCCATCAATCGTCAAGTCACCAACGCGCGTACGTCGAAGGCTCGCGAGGTGCGCTCCACACCCTAAAGCTTTGCCGATATCCTCGGCTAAAACGCGAATGTAAGTGCCCTTCGATACCGTCACTTCAATCGTTAAAAGTTCATCTTCAAACGATAAAACATTTAACGCTTCAATGCGAACCTCGCGGGGCTCACGCTCAATTTCAACACCGGCACGAGCCAAGTCGTAGAGCGTTTTGCCATCACGCTTTAAGGCCGAAAACATCGGCGGGACTTGCAAAATGTCCCCTCGAAACGCCTCTAATGTCGCCTCGAGCACTTCACGCGTTACATTCACAGGTTTTGTTTCAACGAACTCTCCTTCCAGATCGCCCGTTGTGGTTGTTACGCCGAGTTTCACCCCGGCAATGTACGTTTTATCGGCATGAAGCAAGTCGGCAGAGTACTTCGTTGCTTCGCCAAACGTCACCGGCAGTAAACCGCTTGCCAAGGGATCTAACGTTCCCGTATGACCTGCCTTTTGGGCATTAAATAAGCGGCGTGCCGTTTGCAGTGCTACGTTGGAGGTCTCCCCGTAGGCTTTATCTAAAAGGAGGACTCCGTCAATGGCTTGACCTTTGCGTCGCATCACTGACCTTTCGTTGTCTTCATTGCCTTGGCAATGAGCTGATCCATTTCAAAGCCGCGAGCCACGCTCTCGTCATGTTCAAAATGCAACGTCGGCACCGTATGAATTTGCAATAACTTAAATAAGTGATTGCGAAGCATACCGGCAGCGGCATTTAAACCTTCACGAGCACTTTCAGGCTCGGCACCGATCACGGTAAAGTAAACCTTTGCGTGCGCATAGTCAGGCGTGATATCACAACCCGTTAACGTCACCAAACCCACGCGAGGATCTCGGACTTCCAACGGAATCAAGCGAGCCAGATCGCGTTGGATCTGATCGGCTACGCGCTGAGCGCGTCCCGGTTTTGCAGCTCTCATGAATTCAAATCCTTTTGTTTTTTATCGGACGATGGAGACAAGTTTTTTTACCCGTCCCCTGCCCCATTATTAATTACAACGTACGAGCGACTTCGGTCACTTCAAAGATTTCGAGTTGATCGCCTTCCTTGATATCGTCGTAGCCCTTTAACGACAAGCCACATTCCATACCGGCCTTGACTTCGCGAACGTCGTCCTTGAAGTGACGCAAGCTTGCCAATTCGCCCGTGTAGATTACGACGCTGTCGCGCAACAAGCGAGCAGAAGCAGAACGCTTAACCACACCTTCCAAGACCTTACAGCCGGCAATCATACCGACCTTCGGTACGCGGATGCATTGGCGGATTTCCACCATACCCAACATCGTTTCGCGTTGTTCCGGAGCCAACATACCGCCCATAGCGGCCTTCACATCATCAACGGCATCGTAGATGATGTTGTAGTAGCGAAGGTCCACGCCTTCGACTTCTGCCAACTTACGGGCTTGAGCGTCAGCACGAACGTTAAAACCGATGATGACGGCTTGGCTAGCCAATGCCAAGTTCACGTCGTTTTCTGTGATACCACCCACAGCGGAGTGAACCACTTGAACACGAACTTCATCCGTGGACAACTTCGTCAAAGCATGAACGATAGCTTCCGTAGAACCTTGAACGTCGGCCTTCACAATCAAAGCCAAGCTCTTCACGTCGCCATTGGCGGCATCGGAGAAGAGGTTTTCAAGCTTAGCGGCTTGCTTCTTAGCCAACTTCACATCGCGGTACTTACCTTGACGGAAGAGAGCGATTTCACGGGCCTTACGTTCGTCAGGCAAAACCATGATTTCGTCACCGGCTTGCGGAACACCGGACAAACCTTGAATTTCCACCGGAATGGAAGGACCGGCTTCACTCACTGCCTTACCCAATTCATTGATCATGGCGCGAACGCGACCGAACTCAGCACCGGCCAACACGATGTCACCACGATGAAGGGTACCAGATTGAACCAAAATAGAGGCCACAGGACCACGACCCTTGTCCAAACGGGATTCCACCACGAGACCGCGGGCAAAACCTTCGCGCGGAGCCTTCAATTCAAGCATTTCAGCTTGCAAAAGGACGTTTTCCAACAACTCATCGACGCCTTGACCGGTCTTAGCAGACACGGGGATAAAGGGCACATCGCCACCCCAGTCTTCGGGCATCACATCGTTTTGAACGAGTTCTTGCTTAACGCGTTCCGGATTGGCTTCCGGTTTATCGATCTTATTGATGGCAACCACCATCGGGACGCCAGCGGCCTTCGAGTGAGCAATAGCTTCCTTCGTTTGCGGCATCACACCGTCGTCAGCGGCCACCACCAAAATCACGATGTCGGTGGCTTGTGCACCACGAGCGCGCATTGCCGTAAAGGCTTCGTGCCCCGGGGTATCCAAGAAGGTCACAATGCCGCGCGGGGTCTTAACGTGATAAGCACCGATATGTTGCGTGATACCACCGGCTTCGCCTTGAGCAACCTTGGCGCGACGGATGTAGTCCAACAAACTCGTCTTACCGTGGTCAACGTGACCCATGATGGTCACCACCGGCGGACGCGGCAAGCTTTCAGCCACGTTTTCTTGCATCATATCGCCCAAAATGGCTTCAGGATCATCGGGCTTGGCGGCGATTGCCTTGTGGCCCATTTCTTCGACCACCAACATGGCCGTGTCTTGGTCCAACATTTGGTTAATCGTGCACATTTGGCCCATCTTCATCAAGGTCTTAATGACTTCGGTGGCCTTCACTGCCATCTTGTGAGCCAAGTCAGCCACACTCACCGTTTCCGGTACGCTCACTTCACGAACCACCGGTTCGCTGTTTTGAACTTGTTGCGGCTTATTTTGTTCATGACGACGGCCACCCTTACGACGGTTACCGCCAACCCATTCATCACCTTGTTCGTCCATCACGCGAGCATTGCCACGGTTACCACGGTGCTTGTTGGATTCTTCCCACTTGGCGCCCCCGGCATTATGACCGCCGCCTGCGTGCTTGCCGCCACCCTTTTTCTTGCTGTCATCGTCGCGATCTTGTTGCATCGCGTTTTTGTTGCCCTTTTTCTTATCAGAGGGCTTCTTGCCATCATTTTTCTTGGGTTCGGGCTTGGCCTTTTGAACACCGGTCTTGGGCTTACTCATCATTTCGCGAATAGCGCGGGCTTCTTCTTCGGCCTTGCGCTTGGCTTCTTCACGACGAGCCTTTTGTTCAGCAGCCGCCTTATCGTCAACCTTCGGTTCAGCCTTGGGTTGGGGCTTTTGCTCACGAGCCTTGTTGGCTTCGTGCTTGGCCTTTTCTTGAGCGCGCTTGGCTTCTTCAGCCTTACGGGCTTCCTCTGCCTTACGGGCTTCTTCGGCTGCAGCCTTGGCGCGAGCCTCTTCCTCAGCCTTTAAGCGAGCGGCTTCAGCTTCGGCGCGAGCAGCCTCTTCGGCCTTGCGTTGAGCTTCTTCAGCTTGCATCTTGGCGCGAGCCTCTTCCATAGCACGAGCGCGTTCTTGAGCGATCGCTTCTTCACGAGAAGCGTTGTTACCGGCAGCGTTTTTCACCAAAACGCGCTTACGACGCACTTCCACCTTCACGGTGTGTTGACCGTCGGCTTGCTTGACCGTCGTCGTTTCCTTACGCGTCAAGGTAATCTTGCGCGGTTTGGCTTGACGGTCGGTACGCAAAAATTCAATCAAACGACGCTTGTCACCATCGGTGACGGCATCGGTTTGGCTTGACTTTTGAATGCCGGCGCTCTTTAACTGTTCAAGCATTTCTTGCGCCGTCACATTCATTTCTTTAGCGAGTTCCAATACAGTCGAATTTGCCATATTTCTTCCTTCTCGATCTTTCTCTAACGTTAACTGTTTTCGTTTCGACAAAGTTCGACTTAGTTATTAAACCAGTGGGCACGGGCAGCAAGAATCAACTTGCTGGCGCGATCGGTATCAATACCGCTCATTTCCACCAATTCATCAACGGCTAATTCGGCGAGTTCATCACGGGTCTTGACACCGTGGGCCACAAGCACATTAACCAAATCATTATCCATGCCTTCCAAAGCCACCATTTCAGGCTCGGCTTGGCGCAAGTTTTCTTCACGTTCCAAGTCTTGCATCAAGCACTTGTTACGGGCGCGTTCGCGCAAAATCTTCACCGTGTCTTCGTCAAAGGCTTCAATTTCCAAAAGTTCAGCTTCAGGCACGTAAGCCACTTCTTCGATCGTGGAGAAACCATTTTCGATCAAGATGTCAGCCACGTCGGCATCCACGTCCAACTTTTGCGTAAATTCTTCACGCATCTTGGCCGTTTCATCATCACGCTTGGCGCTAGCTTCTTCGTTGGTCATGATGTCGATCTTCCAACCCGTCAATTCGCTGGCCAAACGCACGTTTTGACCGGCGCGACCAATGGCGATGGCCAAATTGTCTTCATCAACCACGACTTCCATCGTGTGCGTGTCTTCAAGCATCACAACGCCCGTCACCTTAGCCGGTTCGAGGGCGCTCACAACAAATTGAGCCGGTTCGTCATCCCAAACCACGATGTCCACACGTTCGCCGCCCAATTCATTGGAAACAGCGTTCACACGCGTACCGCGAACACCGATACAGGTGCCGATCGGATCCAAACGAGCGTCCTTGGCTTGCACAGCAATCTTGGCGCGGCTACCCGGATCACGAGCAGCGCTCTTGATTTCCAAGAGGCCTTCTTCGATTTCGGGCACTTGAAGGGCAAACAATTCCTTAATAAATTCCGGGCATGTACGGGACAAGAAGATTTGTTGCCCCTTGCTCATACGATCAACGCGGGCAACGAAAGCACGAACGCGATCGCCCGGGCGCATCGTTTCCTTGGGCAACATTTCAGAGCGCGGCAAACGAGCTTCAACCTTACCGATTTCAACCACAGCGTCACCCTTGTCCATGCGCTTGACAAGACCGGAAACAATCTTTTCATCACGAGCCAAGAATTCAACCAACATTTGTTCGCGTTCTGCGTCGCGCAAGCGTTGCAAAATCACTTGCTTGGCGTCTTGAGCAAAACGACGACCCGAACTGTTGATGTTGGCCACTTCTTCACGGATGTAGTCACCCACGACCAAATCCGGATGATCGTCGTGAATGTCAGAGAACATTTCTTGACGATCGGGCTCTTGGAGACCTTCTTCATCGGCCACCACCAACCAACGGCGCCAAGCTTGGTAGTCACCCGTTGCACGGTCCACAACCACTTCCACGTCAGCGTCTTCGCCTTGGAAGTTAGCCTTCTTAATAGCGCTGGCCAAAGCCGTTTCGAGCACACCGAAGACGACCTCACGGGGCACGTTCTTCTCTTGGGCCAACACTTCAACCATTTCAAGCATTTCGCGATTCATTTTTTACTTTCCTTTGAAGTTTAATTCTGCAACCAAGTGAGCTCGATCCACTTGATCGATCGTAAAACTCACGAGAACCGGTTCAACGGCTGCGGCTTTCTTGCCGCTCTTTTTCAGAGCAATGCGTTCACGTGCAGCTTGAGCCGGCGTTTTAGCGGGCTTTTCATCCGTAAATAAAAATTGGATTCGGGCCTCGATTCCTTCGCCTTCCACGCCTTTGATGCGGCCATCTAACTTGCGACGACCGGCTTCCGGGAACCCTTCGGCCACTAACGGAGCAAAGAGTTCAACGTGGGCCAAAGCCCCTTCAAAGCGCTTCCAGTCAACAAGACGCTTTAAAGGACGTTCAACACCGGGTGAAGACACCTCAAGACGTTCGTAATTCACCTCTTCAACGGTAAAAAGGTGAGTCAATTGGTTGCTCACGCGTTCGCAATCATCAACGCCAACGCCCGTGGGGCTGTCCATTGAGACACGAATCATGCCACGCGGCAAATACTCCAAGTCCACAAACTCGTAGCCCATGCCGGTAACCGTTTGCTCAACCATCGACACCAAATCAGTCGTAGATTCACTCATGTTTTTGAAATACTCTTTGCTTTTAAAATTGCAATAAAAAAGGGCCACTTGGCCCATCAATCACACATCGAAAACGCTTTTCTTTTCAAAGCATTCCCGAAGGTTTATACGGTGAAAATCCCTTCTCCCCGTATCCAGACAGTAGGACAGAAACAACAAAGGCACTTTTAGAAGTGCCTTTATTATTTTTATCTTTGCGAAATTATACAGGTTGCGACCAAAAAATCAATCACTTAGTCATTAATTTTTTCATTTTTCCCACAAAAATCCATCGCGAACGTAGCCCCCAAAATCAAGGCCCCGCCAATCATCGAGGAAGTGGTTAACGGTTCGTTCAAAATCAGCCACGCAAAGACCACACTCATCACGGGATCAAGATAACTTAAAACTGAGATACTTTGCGTAGAAAGCGAAGAAAAACTTGAAAAATGAAAGGCATTTTGGCCGACATGGACAGTCCTTTTGAAAAGAAACCGACTTTTAAATACAAGAAAACCACCGCTAAAAGTTTAACGGTGGCTTTCGAGAAAAGCTAAAAAGGATTACTTCTTAGCAGCTGCTTTCTTTGCCGGAGCTTTTTTAGCCGGGGCCTTCTTGGCAGCGGGCTTAGCGGCAGCCTTCGGAGCGGCCTTGGCAGCAGGTTTTGCAGCGGCTTTCTTGGCAGGTGCCTTCTTTGCCGGTGCAGCCTTTTCGGCCACGGGCTTGGCAGCAGCCTTCGGTTCAGCCTTAGCAGCTACCTTTTTAGCAGGAGCGGCCTTCTTGGCGGGTTCTTCTTTCTTGGCGGCGGGCTTTTCAGCAGCCTTAGCGGCAGCTTTCTTAGCCGGGGCCTTCTTTGCAGGTGCGGCCTTTTCGGCTACGGGCTTGGCAGCGGCCTTGGCGGCAGCTTTCTTAGCCGGGGCCTTCTTAGCGGGTTCTGCTTTTTCAGCTACGGGCTTAGCAGCGGCAGCCTTCTTGGCAGCAGCCTTAGCTGCAGGCTTTGCAGCAGCCTTTTTGGCAGCCGGTTTCTTAGCAGCGGCTTTCTTAGCCGGTGCTTTCTTGGGTTTGGGTTCGGGTTCGGGTTCGGCTTCGACTTCGACTTTGACTTCAGCTTCGCCAGGAAGACCTTCTTCAGCCCAAGACAACATCACATCGCTTTCTTTGAGCATTTCAAAGGAGGCGTTCATCATTTCGGTGACTTGAGAAGCACGCAAACTGTTGTGATGACCGTCGCTCAACGTGTCATACAATTCCTTAGTGATCAAACCAAGGCGATGATGGGCGCGTTTGTTGCGTTCAATGATTTCTTTAATGTCCATAATGAAGTTCTCCTCGAGAAAATAAGGCTTATAGAGACAAGATATCACCATAAGATCATTGTGCAGTAAAAAGAAGTTAAAAGTTTGAGCAATCTCAAATGTTTTTAGCCTCTTTGAGTATTAACGAGAATAATCAAAAGCGTTTTTGTTGATTTTTCGTTGTCTTAACACAACACCTTGTAGGACTTAGGTCGTCAAACGCTAGGATTTTTCCCTAGGAAAATGAGGAGGATTTCGATATAATTTGAAACTTCTGCGGAAAGATGGCAGAGAGGTCGAATGCGCCGGACTCGAAATCCGGTATACGGCTCGTCCGTATCGAGGGTTCGAATCCCTCTCTTTCCGCCAGAAATTCAATAGTAGCAGGCCTTTGAAGCCTGCTATTTTTTATGTCCCACACTTTTTCAAATTCAACTCCTCGTATTCCAAATCCCAATCTTTCTCAACGCAATATTATTTCTTTCCCGAAAGTAAGCACCTACGGTACCGACACAGAGCAATCCTTACCCTGCATGTTCTCTCGAATTGGTCGTCGTGATTATGATCGTCAACGTATCGTCTCAGAAGAATCGTTGTTGCCACTTTTGCAACGCGCAGGATTTGATGTGACCTGGATTGATAATCAATCGGGCTGTAAAGGGGTTTGCCAAGACGTTAAAAGTAAGAATGCCCCTCAAGTGGCTCGCGAAACCGATCAAAACCTCATCGAAGCGTTAAAGCGAGAATTGGATGCGCCTTCAACCGGTAAAAAACGAGTCATCATTTTGCACATGATTGGCTCCCACGGTCCAGCTCACTTCTAGTGCTATCCGCAAAATATGGAGTTCTTTAAACCGGCTTGTCGCAGCAATGACTTCAGCAAATGCACGCGTGAAGAAATCTTAAATGCCTATGACAATTCCGTTCGCTACACAGATTATCCTCTCAATGAAATGATTAAAGTCTTGGAGGCTCGAAAAGACATTGATTCTTCCCTCATTTTCATGAGTGATCATGGTGAAAACGTGGGCGAAAAGAGCTTGTATTTGCACGTTGCTCCCCGTTTGGTGTTCCCCAATGAACAAACCCAAGTGCCGGCATCCTGTGGCTTTCTGAAGGCACGCAAAAGGGCTTGGGCACCAACATCTTTACTTTAACTGAACTTGATGGCGTCACTCATGACCATCTCTATCAAACCGTGTTGGGGTTATTGGATGTCGATACCAAGACCTACAATCCTCAATGGGATTTGATACAAAAGATTCGACTCACGGCACAGCCGTAAATCTTCCCCCTTCCAACGCAAATGGCCTCACAAATTGTGAGGCCACTTTGCATGAATCGCTTTAAAGCAAATTAAGCTTTAAAGTCGCGCAACGGTTGGTTTTCCGGGCGAAGCACTTCGACGCCACCCATGTACGGGCGAAGCACTTCAGGCACCGTCACAGAGCCGTCGGCATTTTGGTAGTTTTCCAAAACGGCCACCAAAGCACGACCCACGGCCAAGCCGGAACCGTTTAACGTGTGAACGTATTGGGGCTTACCGTCCTTACCCTTGACGCGAGCGCCCATGCGACGAGCTTGGAAAGCTTCGCAGTTGGAACAAGAGGAGATTTCGCGGTACGTGTTTTGTGCCGGAATCCAAACTTCCAAGTCATAGGTCTTGGCAGCGCCAAAGCCCATGTCACCCGTGCAAAGCGTGATCACACGGTACGGAAGGCCCAACTTTTGAAGAATGCGTTCAGCGTTATTGACCATTTCTTCAAGATGGTTGTAGCTGTCTTCGGGGCTAACGATACGAACCATTTCGACCTTATCGAATTGGTGTTGACGGATCATGCCGCGCGTATCACGACCGTAGGAGCCGGCTTCAGAACGGAAGCAAGGCGTATGAGCCGTGATCTTGATGGGCAATTCGTCAGCGCGCAAAAGCTTGCCGCTCACCATATTCGTCAAGGAAACTTCAGCCGTCGGGATCAAGTACAAGTGTTCGCCTTCACCGTCTTGGCCACCCTTCTTAGCAGCAAAGAGGTCTTCTTCAAATTTTGGCAATTGACCCGTACCACGCATCGTTTCAGCAGAGACAATGTAAGGCGTATAGCATTCGGTGTAACCGTGTTCGCTCGTATGCGTATCAAGCATGAATTGAGCCAAAGCACGATGCAAGCGTGCCACTTGACCGCGCATAAAGCAAAAGCGCGAACCGGATTCCTTAGCAGCCGTTTCAAAGTCCAAGCCTAAGGGCATACCGATATCGACGTGGTCCTTCACTTCAAAGTCAAACGTGCGAGGCGTACCCCAGCGACGGACTTCAGGATTGTCGCGTTCGTCCTTACCCACCGGAACGGATTCGGTCGGAAGGTTCGGCACGCTCATCATCAACTCTTCAAGATCGTTGCGGATATCGGCCAAACGGGCTTCAAGGTCAACGAGCTTTTCAGGAATAGCGGCCGCTTCGGCCATCAATTCGGAAGCATCACCGCCGGACTTCTTGATCGTACCGATTTGCTTAGCCAAGCTGTTGCGCAAGGCTTGCAAAGCTTCGGTTTGCTTTTGGACTTCTTTGCGATCGTTTTCCAACGCATTGAATTCCTTCACAGGGAACTCAAACGGACGCGTGGCCAAACGGGCGACCACATCATCGAGTTGCTTACGTAATAAGTTAATGTCGAGCATTTACTAATTCCTTAATAAGAGCCGTCAATGTAAACGGTTCTGTTTAAAAATAACAATTTGTTAATTTTGGCTCGTTTGGCGCTTTATTGCAAGAAAATTCACAACATAATTGAGCCAAAAACCATAGAAAACTCAAAGGATTTCTGCTTTTAAGACTTCTTTTCGCGCTTGCGACCCTTGCCTTGTGCACGCGCCTGACGATTCATTTCATCAAGACGTTGAAGTTTCTCGCCGATTTTGATCTCTAAACCCCTTGGACGCGGTTCATACCAACGAATGGATTCAAGGCCCTCCGGCATATAGATTTCGCCTGCCGCAAACGCATCAGGTTCATCATGCGCATAGCGATAACCTTGAGAGTAACCCAACTCTTTCATGAGTTTCGTAGGGGCATTACGAAGGTAATAGGGTACGGGGCGCGAGGCGTCTTTCGCCACAAAGCTTCTGACGGCGTTATAAGCCATTTCGATGGAATTGCTCTTGGGTGCCACGGCCAAATACACAACAGCATTGGCAATCGCCAATTCCCCTTCAGGAGACCCCAGTCGCTCATAGGCCTGAGCGGCATTTAGGGCAATCTCAAGCGCTCTGGGGTCGGCTAACCCCACGTCTTCAGTGGCCATACGGATAATACGACGGCAAAGATAAAGCGGATCGCAACCGCCAACGAGCATGCGCGTCATCCAATAAAGCGCGGCATCCGGGTCAGAGCCACGCACGGACTTATGTAACGCCGAGATTAAATCGTAGAAATTCTCACCGCCCTTATCAAAGCGACGAAGCGTTGCAGGTAAACTCTTTCGCAAAAGCTCTGCCGTGACGGTTTCTACTTTGGTATCGACCGCCAAGTGGCACGCCAACTCCACCGCATTTAAGAACCGTCTTGCGTCCCCATCGGCCAAGTTGATCAAAATGTCTTGCGCCTCTTCATCAAAGACAACGCCCGGGGCTTCAAGAGCCACGGCTCTGGGAAGCAACTCTTTAAAGTCTTCTGCTTTTAAGCTCTCAAGCACATAGACCGCGGATCGAGACAATAAAGCACTATTGACTTCAAAACTCGGATTTTCAGTCGTGGCTCCAATAAAGACAAAAAGGCCACTTTCCACATGAGGCAAAAAGGCATCTTGTTGTGCCTTTGAGAAACGATGCACTTCATCGACAAAAACAAGCGTAGGTTCCCCCGTTTGATCCATGCGGATTTGAGCGGCTTCGACCGCTTCACGGATATCTTTAACGCCGCTTAAAACGGCAGAAATCGCAATAAAGGGCAAATGAAATGCTTCAGCCATCAATCGAGCCAGTGTGGTTTTGCCAACACCTGGAGGACCCCAAAGAATCATGGAGTGAGGACGCGCTTCTTCAAAAGCCACACGAAGTGGCATACCAGGGCCCAATAAATGTTTTTGACCGACAACTTCATCTAAGTTTTGAGGACGAAGGCGTTCAGCTAACGGCTGCATCTTTTGTGCCGTCGGCTTTTTGCGACGAGTGGTCAATTTTTCGGGCTTTTTGAGGGTGACGTTGTCACCGAAAAGATCTTCGCTATTCATAAAGCGATAATTTAGCACACACCACCGCAAAGGTTGTGGTTTAAAAAGATGTTTTTAAGCTCCAGAAAGACTAAAGCCCTGAAGTTTTCTCTTCAGGGCTTTTAAATGGGGAGCCAGGCAATGTCCTACTTTCACTGGAAATACAACCAACTATCATCG
>CAJLGW010000045.1 GCA_905206345.1 uncultured Sutterella sp.
GGGCGAGAACCGTCGTGATAGCGGCCGTCAACGTCGTCTTACCATGGTCGACGTGGCCGATCGTGCCCACGTTAACGTGGGGCTTGGTACGTTCAAACTTACCTTTTGCCATTTTACTTGGTCCTTTAATTGGGTAAATTAGTTAATAAAACTCTTAAAGTTTACGCTTATTTTGCTTTTTCAGCGATCACTTCATCAGCCACGTTACGCGGGGCTTCTGCGTAGTGCTTGAATTGCATGGAGTACGTTGCACGACCTTGCGTCAAAGAGCGAAGGGTCGTAGCGTAGCCAAACATTTCAGCCAACGGAACTTCAGCGCGGATAGCCTTGCCACCACCAGCGATGTCATCCATACCTTGGATCACACCACGGCGAGAAGACAAGTCACCCATGACGTCGCCCATCTTTTCTTCAGGCGTTTCAACTTCAACAGCCATGATCGGTTCGAGCAACACGGGGTGAGCCTTACGCATACCTTCCTTGAAAGCCATGGAAGCGGCCATCTTAAAGGCGTTTTCGTTAGAGTCAACTTCGTGGTAAGAACCGAAGTGCAACGTCACCTTGACGTCAACAACCGGGTAACCAGCCAAAACACCAGCCTTCAACGTGTCTTCAACACCCTTTTGAACGGCCGGGATGTATTCGCGAGGAACAACACCGCCCTTAATGGCGTCAACGAATTCAAAGCCCTTGCCAGCTTCTTGCGGTTCGAGCTTAAGCACAACGTGACCGTATTGACCACGACCACCAGATTGCTTAACAAACTTGAATTCTGCGTTTTCTTCGACAGAGCGGATCGTTTCACGATAGGCCACTTGGGGCTTACCGACGGTGGCTTCAACACCGAATTCACGACGCATACGGTCAACCAAAATTTCCAAGTGCAATTCGCCCATACCGGAAATAATCGTTTGGCCGGATTCTTCGTCCGTGCGCACGCGGAAGGACGGGTCTTCTTGAGCCAAGCGGTTCAATGCGATACCCATCTTTTCTTGGTCAGCCTTGGTCTTGGGCTCAACAGCTTGAGAAATCACCGGTTCCGGGAATTCCATACGTTCCAAAATCACAGGAGCGTCAATAGCGCAGAGCGTGTCACCAGAAGTAACTTCCTTCAAGCCAACAGCAGCAGCGATGTCGCCAGCTTCCGTTTCCTTGATTTCCTTACGTTCGTTAGCGTGCATTTGGAGCAAGCGACCGATACGTTCTTTCTTATTCTTGACAGAGTTCAAAACCGTTTCGCCGGAGGTCAAAACACCGGAGTAAACGCGCAAGAAGGTCAATTGACCAACATACGGGTCCGTCATGATCTTAAATGCCAAAGCAGAGAACGGAGCTTTGTCATCAGCGATACGTTCAACTTCGTTGTCATTCAAGTCAACGCCCTTAACCGGCGGAATATCAACCGGAGACGGCAACAATTGAACGACTGCGTCCAACATACGTTGAACACCCTTGTTCTTAAATGCGGTACCGCAGAGCATCGGTTGAATTTCGCAGGCGATCGTACGAGCACGCAAGCCAGCGATGATTTGTTCTTCGCTCAAATCACCGTTTTCAAGGTATTCGTTCATGAGATCTTCATTGGCTTCAGCAGCGGCTTCAACCATGTTCTCACGCCATTGTTGTGCGTCAGCTTCGAGTTCGGCCGGAATCGGCTTGTACTCGAACTTCATACCTTGGCTTTCTTCGTCCCAAATGATGGCACGCATCTTCAAGAGGTCAACCACACCTTCAAAGGTGTCTTCGGCGCCGATCGGAATAACGATAGGCACAGGGTTAGCCTTCAAGCGAACGCGCATTTGTTCGTAGACCTTGAAGAAGTTGGCACCGGTACGGTCCATCTTGTTCACGAAGGCCAAACGCGGCACACCGTACTTGTTAGCTTGACGCCAAACGGTTTCAGATTGCGGTTGAACACCACCAACAGCGCAGTAAACCATACAAGCGCCGTCCAACACACGCATGGAACGTTCCACTTCAACGGTGAAGTCAACGTGCCCCGGGGTGTCAATAATGTTCAAACGGTGTTCCGGGAACGAACCGTCCATGCCCTTCCAGAACGTGGTCGTGGCAGCGGAGGTAATCGTAATACCCTTTTCTTGTTCTTGTTCCATCCAGTCCATGGTGGCAGCACCATCGTGCACTTCACCGAGCTTGTGAGTGACACCGGTATAGAACAAAATACGTTCAGTGGTCGTGGTCTTGCCCGCGTCAATGTGGGCAGAGATACCGATATTGCGATAACGCGAGATCGGAGTGGTACGAGCCATTTTCATCCCCTAGTTGGAGACGATGCGCAGAACGACTGTTCGACGCATCGAGTTAATCAAATTAGAAACGGAAGTGAGAGAAAGCCTTGTTAGCTTCAGCCATGCGGTGAACTTCGTCACGCTTCTTCATGGCGCCACCACGGCCTTCGGCCGCATCCAACAACTCACCAGCTAAGCGTTGGGGCATCGACTTCTCAGCGCGCTTCTTAGCCGATTCGCGCAACCAGCGCATGGCAAGAGCCATACGACGGACAGGGCGAACTTCAACCGGAACTTGGTAGTTAGCACCACCAACACGACGGCTCTTAACTTCCACGATCGGGCGGACGTTATTCAAAGCGGTCGTGAACACTTCGAGAGCGTTCTTACCAGTCTTGGCTTCGATTTCTTCAAGGGCGCCATAAACGATGCGTTCGGCGACGGCCTTCTTGCCATCGAGCATGATCACATTCACAAATTTGGCGATTTCAACAGAGCCGAACTTAGGATCCGGCAAAACTTCACGTTTCGGTACTTCGCGACGACGGGGCATTTTTTCCTCTTTTCGTAGTCTTCAGTCATTAACATTGCGATCACTCAATTAGGATCGCGACTTACTCGGCCTTGCCACCAAACAAACGGGAGGCTCGGTCCGTTCACGGCTACTAGTGCCGCGAAATTAAGCTGCCTTCGGGCGCTTGGCGCCGTACTTGGAGCGAGATTGCTTACGATCCTTAACACCTTGGGTGTCCAAAGAACCGCGGACAACGTGGTAACGCACACCAGGCAAGTCCTTAACACGACCGCCGCGGATCAACACGACGCTGTGTTCTTGCAAGTTGTGGCCTTCACCACCGATATAAGAAATGACCTCAAAGCCGTTGGTCAAACGCACCTTAGCGACCTTACGCAAAGCGGAGTTCGGCTTCTTCGGGGTCGTGGTGTACACGCGCGTGCAAACGCCACGCTTTTGCGGGCAGTTCTTAAGCGCGGGGCTCTTGCTTTTATCGTGCGTGAGCTCACGGGGCTTACGCACCAATTGGTTAATAGTAGGCATAAAAGTCCGTATTAAAAATTCATCAACCACGCAGTGCATGGAAGAGTGAATGCTGGTTTTTAAAACGTCCGTTGCTTAAACGCAAAACGCCCTTCTTTGACTTTTTAGTAGTCAATGAAAGGTTTAATCTCACGAAAAAGCGATCGGAGAGTCGAGAGTATCGTATTTTTTTCTCTTATTGTCAAGACCTTAAGAGAAAAATGATTAAGGACTAGTAAGCGTTTACTCTCTAAAAACGCCTACCAGCCCTTCATTTTGTGGCTTGGGGTTATTAAAACCCCAAGTCAATCAAATTTGTCTTATTCAGACAACGGTTTGTCATCACCTGAGATCGCTTCGATAGCATCTTCAACGACTTCGCTTTGAGCAAAGTCAGAAGCAAAGTTGCTTTCTTGAGCTTCCATCTCTTCGTTATGCTTAACCGTACGATGGTATGCCAAACCCGTACCTGCCGGGATTAAGCGACCAACGATCACGTTTTCCTTCAAGCCGCGCAACTCGTCCTTCTTGCCCATGATGGCAGCTTCGGTGAGCACACGCGTCGTTTCTTGGAAGGAAGCGGCGGAGATAAAGGAGTCCGTCGACAAGCTAGCCTTCGTAATACCCAAGAGAACGTTTTCGTACAATGCGGGACGCTTACCGGCAGCAATTGCCTTATCGTTTTCGTCCAACATTTCAGAACGTTCAACTTGTTCATCACGAATAAACGGCGTATCACCCGGATCCGTAATCTTCACACGGCGCAACATTTGGCGAACGATCACTTCAATGTGCTTGTCGTTGATCTTCACACCTTGCAAGCGGTACACATCTTGAACTTCGTCAACGATGTAACGAGCCAAAGCTTCGATACCTAACAAGCGCAAGATGTCGTGCGGATCAGCCGGACCGTCAACGATTTCTTCACCCTTTTGAACGACTTGACCGTCGTGGACCAAAACGTTCTTATCCTTAGAGATCAAGAATTCGTGATCTTGGCCTTCGCTGTCGGTAATCACCAAACGTTGCTTACCCTTGGTTTCCTTACCGAAGGTCACCGTACCCGTCACTTCTGCCAACATGCCGGCATCCTTCGGAGAACGAGCTTCGAAGAGTTCTGCCACACGCGGCAAACCACCAGTAATGTCACGCGTCTTTTGGGATTCAACCGGAATACGTGCAAGCACTTCGCCACGGCCAATCTTTTGACCATCGCGAACCACAATCAAAGCACCGACCGGCAATTGAATCGACACACGGTGATCCGTACCCGGAATCTTCACTTCGTTGCCATCTTCGTCAACCAAGCGAACAGCAGGACGCATCACTTGCGTCATACCCTTCTTACCCTTAGCAGACGTACCGACAGAGTGCTTCGGATCGATCACGACGAGGCTGGACAAACCGGTCACTTCATCGGTTTGGCTCATCACGGTAACGTTATCGATAACGCCTTCGAATTGAACCGTACCACCGTATTCAGAAATAATCGGACGGGTCATCGGATCCCAGTTGGCCAATTGAACACCAGCCTTGACTTCATGATCCGGTTGAACCAACAACGTGGCACCGTAAGGAACCTTATGGCGTTCACGTTCGCGACCGTTATCACTGATGATGATTTCGCCGGAGCGAGAAATCACAACCAAGTCGCCCTTAGAGCTCGTCACATAGCGCATCGCAGAAGAGTAGCTCACAACACCGTTGACCTTAGCTTCAACGGAGCTTGCTACTGCTGCACGGCTAGCGGCACCACCGATGTGGAACGTACGCATCGTTAACTGCGTACCCGGTTCACCGATAGATTGAGCGGCGATCACACCAACAGCTTCACCGGCGTTGACCAAGCTACCGCGACCTAAGTCACGACCATAGCACTTAGCGCACAAACCGTAACGCGTTTTGCAAGTCAACGGCGTTCTGACCATGACTTCGTCGATACCCAATTTTTCAATGAGATCGCACTCGTCTTCGGTCAACATCGTACCGGTTTCGATAACCACAGCACCCGTTTCCGGATCCACAACGTCAGCGCTCGTCACACGACCTAAAACGCGATCGCGCAAGGATTGAATAACGTCACCACCTTCGACCAAAGCCTTCATGCTGACGCCTTCGGTCGTATGGCAATCGTCTTCCACAACCACCAAGTCTTGCGTCACGTCAACCAAACGACGCGTCAAGTAACCAGAGTTAGCGGTCTTCAAAGCCGTATCGGCCAAACCCTTACGAGCACCGTGAGTAGAAATAAAGTACTGTAATACGTTCAAACCTTCACGGAAGTTTGCGGTAATCGGCGTTTCAATAATGGAGCCGTCAGGCTTAGCCATCAAACCACGCATACCAGCCAACTGACGAATCTGAGCTGCAGAACCACGAGCACCAGAGTCGGCCATCATGTACACAGAGTTAAAGGACTCTTGCTTGGTAGCCTTACCATGGCGATCGATCACCGGTTCAGTAGACAATTCTTCCATCATCACCTTACCGACTTGATCGGAGGTGCGCCCCCAAATATCCACGACCTTGTTATAGCGTTCGCCTTGCGTAACCAAACCGGAAGCGTATTGAGCTTCGATTTCCTTCACTTCTTGTTCAGCGGCGTTAACCAACTTCACCTTTTGTTCCGGAACCGTCATGTCGCCGATACAGATGGACAAACCACCGAGCGTAGCCAATGCATAACCACGGTTCTTTAAGTGGTCAGCGAACATCACCGTAGCGCGCAAGCCGCACTTACGGAAACAGACGTTGATCAAACGAGCAATTTCCTTCTTCTTCAAAGTACGGTTCAATTCGGCGAAACTCATACCTTCAGGAAGGATTTCAGACAACAAAGCACGACCAGCCGTCGTTTCGTAACGAACGATCTTGGCAGTCTTTTCACCCGTTTGTTTGTTCAATTCATATTCTTTGATACGAACCGTACAACGCGTTTGGAGTTCGACAACCTTGTTATCCAAGGCACGACGCACTTCAGCTACGTCAGCAAAGAACATGCCTTCGCCCTTGGCGTTAACACGTTCGCGCGTTGAGTAGTAAAGACCCAACACCATATCTTGTGACGGCACGATGGACGGATCGCCGTTAGCCGGGAACAAGACGTTGTTGGAGGCCAACATCAAAGAGCGAGCTTCCAATTGAGCTTCCAAGCTCAACGGAACGTGCACAGCCATTTGGTCACCGTCGAAGTCAGCGTTAAATGCTGCGCAAACGAGCGGATGCAATTGAATGGCCTTACCTTCAATCAACTTCGGTTCGAAGGCTTGAATACCCAAGCGGTGCAACGTCGGAGCACGGTTCAACATCACCGGGTGTTCGTAAATCACTTCTTCGAGGATGTCCCACACCACCGGTTCTTGATTGTCCACCATCTTCTTGGCAGCCTTGATCGTCATGGCCAAGCCACGACGTTCGAGCTTATTGAAGATGAAGGGCTTGAACAATTCCAAGGCCATCAACTTCGGCAAACCGCATTGGTGCAAACGCAAGTACGGGCCGACGGTAATCACGGAACGACCAGAGTAGTCCACGCGCTTACCCAACAAGTTTTGACGAAAACGACCGCTCTTACCCTTGATCATGTCAGCCAAGGACTTCAACGGACGCTTAGACGGACCCGTCATGGCCTTACCACGACGACCGTTATCCAACAAGCTGTCAACAGCTTCTTGCAACATGCGCTTTTCGTTGCGGATGATGATGTCCGGAGCCTTGAGCTCAAGCAAACGCTTCAAGCGGTTGTTACGGTTAATCACACGGCGATACAAGTCGTTCAAGTCGGACGTGGCGAAACGGCCACCATCCAACGGAACCAACGGACGCAAGTCAGGCGGCAATACCGGCAAGACTTCCATGACCATCCATTCGGGCTTCACGCCAGAACGTTGGAAACCTTCCAAAACCTTCAAGCGCTTAGAGAACTTCTTGATCTTGGCATCAGAAGACGTATCTTCCAATTCCTTGCGCAAGCGTTCCACTTCATGATCAACGTCAATCGTACGAAGCATTTCACGGATGGCTTCAGCGCCCATCATGGCCTTGAAGTCAGAACCGAATTGTTCAACCTTTTCGAGGTATTCGTCTTCGGTGAGCAATTGCCCGCGCGTCATATCCGTCATACCCGGATCGACAACACAGTAAGCTTCAAAATACAAAACACGTTCGATATCGCGCAACGGGATATCAAGCACCATACCCATACGGGACGGCAAGCTCTTTAAGAACCAAATATGTGCAACAGGACTGGCCAACTCAATGTGGCCCATGCGTTCACGGCGAACCTTCGAAAGCGTGACTTCAACGCCACACTTTTCGCACACGACACCACGGTGCTTCAAACGCTTGTACTTACCGCACAAACATTCGTAATCCTTCACCGGGCCGAAGATCTTGGCACAGAACAAACCATCACGTTCCGGTTTAAAGGTACGATAGTTGATGGTTTCCGGCTTCTTTACTTCGCCATAAGACCAAGAGCGAATTTTTTCCGGCGATGCAAGACCAATCTTGATCGCGTCAAAATGTTCGTCCTGATTAAGTTGCTTAAACAGATCGATAAGCGGATTCATCAGTTCTGTCCTTAGTTACGTTCGAGGTCGATGTCAATACCCAACGACCGGATTTCTTTCACCAACACGTTGAACGATTCCGGCATACCGGCTTCGAGTACGTGTTCGCCCTTGACGATGTTTTCGTAAACCTTCGTACGACCCGTCACATCGTCGGACTTGACCGTCAACATTTCTTGCAAGATGTAAGAAGCACCGTAAGCTTCCAAAGCCCAGACTTCCATTTCACCGAAACGTTGACCACCGAATTGAGCCTTACCGCCCAACGGTTGTTGCGTCACGAGAGAGTACGGACCCGTGGAACGAGCGTGCATCTTGTCATCGACCAAGTGGTGCAACTTCAAGTAGTGCATATAGCCGACCGTCACAGGACGATCAAAGGCTTCACCCGTACGACCATCGTACAAAGTGGCTTGCGTCTTCGACGGCGTCAATTCCAAGCCCTTGGCCACGTCTTCCGGGAAGGCCAATTCGAGCATCTTGGCGATTTCTTCTTCGGTAGCACCGTCAAAGACCGGCGTAGCAAACGGGACACCGTTTTCAAGATTCTTAGCCAACACCATGATTTCATCATCAGAGAGGCTCGACAAATCTTCGCTCTTGCCCGTTTCGTTGTAAATCTTTTCCAAGAATTCACGCATTTGGGCAGCCTTAGCCGTCTTCATCATTTCGCCGATGCGCCAGCCGAGACCCTTAGCAGCCCAACCCAAGTGAACTTCGAGCACTTGACCGATGTTCATACGAGAAGGCACACCCAACGGGTTCAAGACGATGTCTGCGGGACGACCGTCAGCCATGTACGGCATATCTTCGATCGGGCAAATCTTGGAGACCACACCCTTGTTACCGTGACGGCCTGCCATCTTATCGCCAGGTTGCAAACGACGCTTTTCAGCGATGTAGACCTTGACCATCTTCAACACGCCCGGGGGCAATTCGTCGCCTTGGGTCAACTTCTTGCGCTTGACTTCGAAAGCGTTGTCAAATTCGTGACGCTTGTCATCCAATTGAGCTCGCAAGTCTTCGAGCAACTTTTGATCGGCTTCTTCAACCATGCGAAGTTCAAAGATTTCATAACCCTTCAAAGCTTCGACATAGTCCTTCGTGAGAACAGCCTTCTTCAAACCATTGGGGCCGCCTTCGACCTTCTTACCAACCAATTGGTGGCCTAAACGGGCAAAAGCGTCGGCTTCCATAATGCGAAGCTTTTCGTCCAAGTTTTGGCGATAGCGCTTTAAGACGTCTTCAATGATAGAGTTGGCGCGAGCATCACGTTCCACGCCTTCACGCGTGAAGAGTTGAACGTCGATCACCGTACCGGTCATACCAGACGGAACACGCAAAGACGTATCCTTAACGTCGCTAGCCTTTTCACCGAAGATCACACGCAAAAGCTTTTCTTCCGGCGTCAATTGGGTTTCGCCCTTCGGCGTCACCTTACCGACCAAAACGTCGCCAGCCTTCACTTCAGCGCCGATTTGAACGATACCGCAGTCATCCAAACGAGCCAATTGGCTTTCGGACAAGTTGGAGATATCGCGCGTAATTTCTTCAGCACCCAACTTCGTATCACGAGCAACAACAGAGAGCTCTTCGATATGAATAGAGGTATAGCGGTCATCAGCCACAACACGTTCACTGATCAACACAGAGTCTTCGTAGTTGTAACCGTTCCACGGCATAAAGGCGATCAACATGTTTTGACCCAATGCCAATTCACCCATATCGGTGGAGGCACCGTCGGCCAACACGTCACCACGAGCCACTTGGTCACCGCGATAAACGATCGGACGTTGGTTGATGTTGGAGCTTTGGTTGGAGCGCGTGAACTTTTGCAAGTTATAAATATCGACACCAACTTCACCGGCAACCGTTTCTTCGTCATTAACACGAATCACGATACGGTTTGCGTCAACGTAGTCAACAACACCACCACGCTTGGCTTGAACAGCGGTCTTAGAGTCAACAGCGACCGTACGTTCAACACCCGTACCCACGACCGGTTTTTCAGGGCGCAAGCAAGGCACACCTTGACGTTGCATGTTGGAACCCATCAATGCGCGGTTTGCGTCATCGTGTTCCAAGAACGGAATCAACGAAGCAGCGGCAGAGACGATTTGCAACGGGGCCACGTCCATGTATTGGACACGTTCCGGGCTCACGAGAACCGTTTCACCATTTTCACGGGAGCTCACCAAATCTTGCGTCAAACGACCTTCAGCGTCCAACTCAGAGTTAGCCTGACAAATCACATACTTGCCTTCTTCAATTGCAGACATGTATTCGATTTCGTCAGTCACCTTGCAATCAACAACCTTGCGATACGGCGTTTCCAAGAAGCCATACTTGTTCAAGCGGGCATACAAGGCCAAAGAGTTGATCAAACCAATGTTCGGACCTTCAGGCGTTTCAATCGGGCACAAACGACCATAGTGAGTCGAGTGCACGTCACGCACTTCAAAGCCAGCACGTTCACGCGTCAAACCACCCGGGCCCAAAGCGGAAATACGACGCTTGTGGGTAATTTCAGACAACGGGTTCGTTTGGTCCATGAATTGACTCAATTGGCTAGAACCAAAGAATTCACGGATAGCAGCGGAAATCGGCTTGCTGTTGATCAAGTCTTGCGGCGTCAAGTTGTCGGATTCTGCTTGAGCAAGACGTTCACGAACAGCACGTTCAACACGCACCAAACCAGAACGGAATTGGTTTTCAGTCAATTCACCAACGCAGCGAACACGACGGTTACCTAAGTGGTCGATATCGTCGACTTCACCGCGGCCATTGCGCAGTTCGACCAAAATCTTGACCGTGTCGATAATATCGTCATTGGTCAACGTCAACGGGCCTTCATCACCTTCGTGGCCCAAACGCGCATTGACCTTCATACGACCGACGCGAGACAAATCGTACGTTTCTTCAGCAAAGAACAAACGATTCATCAACATTTCAACGGCTTCTTCCGTGGGCGGCTCACCCGGGCGCATCATGCGATAGATAGCCACGCGAGCGCTCATTTGGTCAGGCGTTTCGTCGATACGCAAAGTATCGGCGATGTAGCTGCCGTGATCCAACTCATTGGTATAGATCGTTTGGAAGCCCTTGATCTTGGCGTCACGAAGTTTGCCGAGCAATTCTTCCGTGATTTCATCATTGGCGCTAGCCAACAATTCACCCGTTTCGGTATCAAAGACATCCTTAGCCAAGACGCGACCAATTAAGAAGTCATCGGTCACAGACACAGACTTCATATCAGCCATCATGCGAACATGACGAGCCGTGATACGCTTATCCTTGGCAACAATCACTTCGCCATCACGATTGGTGATGTCAAAGCGAGCAACTTCACCCTTCAAGCGTTCCGGCACAAGCGTCATGGAGGCGCTGCGGGAAGCAAGCTTAAAGGTATCGAAATCGAAGAACGTTTCTAAGATTTGTTCATTGTTCATGCCCAAAGCTTTGAGCAACACCGTAGCCGGCATCTTACGACGACGGTCGACACGGAAATAAACAATATCCTTAGCGTCAAATTCAAAGTCCAACCAAGAACCGCGGTACGGAATCATACGGGCAGAGAAAAGCAACTTACCAGAGCTGTGGGTCTTGCCTTTGTCATGCTCGAAGAACAAACCAGGAGAACGGTGTAATTGGCTGACGATCACACGTTCAGAACCATTGATGATGAAGGAAGCTTTTTCCGTCATGAGCGGAATTTCGCCCATATACACATCATTTTCGCGAATTTCTTTGATACGGGTCTTAGCCGGATCATCGCGATCAATAATTTCCAAACGAATGCGTGCACGCAGACGGCTCGAGTAAGTCAAACCGCGCAATTGGCATTCCGGCACATCAAAGACCGGCTCATCAAGTGAATAGCTTTCAAAAACTAAACGAGCCAAGCCATTGTGGCTGGTGATCGGGAAAATAGACGTAAAAGCCGACTGCAAACCACTATTGGGATTACGCTCGGCGGGGGAAACTTCGGCTTGTAAAAATTCAGAATAAGACCGAAGTTGCATTTCCAACAAGGAAGGCACTGCAAGAACACTCGGGCGAGTCGCAAAACTCTTACGAATGCGCTTTTTTTCAGTGAACGAGTACGACATGGACACTCCGTTCGACGTGAGGTTTAGAAAAGGAATAAAAAGTTCTGGGAACATTAAAAACACAAAGACGCCAAAAGCCGCACCGTTATCTTAGATATTCGGGCGGCATATTGACAGAAAATGTTTTAGCGTTTGTATTTTTTCAGCTCTCTCAGAAGACTTCGAACTAAACTCGATCTTTCAAGTTAAGTTCGAAATCCTCTCAACGAGGATTTCACGGGCAAAATACCAATTATGATATCTTGCCCGATTTTTCTTGCATAAGCAAGATTACTTGAGTTCGACCTTAGCGCCAGCAGCTTCAAGCTTCTTCTTGGCTTCTTCAGCGTCAGCCTTCGGCAAAGCTTCCTTAACAGCCTTCGGAGCGCCTTCGACCATGTCCTTGGCTTCCTTCAAGCCCAAGCCCGTCAATTCACGGACGGCCTTAATAACGGCGATCTTGTTAGAACCGGCTTCAACGAGGACAACGTCGAATTCCGTCTTTTCTTCAGCAGCGGCAGCAGCACCACCAGCAGCCGGAGCGGCAACTGCAACAGCAGCGGCAGCAGCGGAAACACCGAACTTTTCTTCCATCATCGTGATGAGTTCGGAAACTTCGAGAACGGTCATGGACGCAATTGCGTCGAGGATTTCTTCTTTCGTAAGGGCCATTTTATTTAGCTCCAGTAAAAAATTTCGTTTAAAAAAATAGGTTTAGGCAGCAGCCTTTTCCTTAGCATCGCGAACAGCAGCGACAGTACGCACAAAGCGTGCAGGCACTTCATTGAGCGTGCGAACGAACTTAGCGATCGGTTCGTTCATCGTAGCCATCAACTTGGCCAACAATTCTTCACGGCTCGGCATCGTGGCGAGTTGTTCAACACCAGCAACGTCCAAAACGTTACCAGGCATTGCACCACCCTTGATTACGAGCTTGTCGTTCTTCTTGGCAAAGGAGACTAACACCTTGGACGCAGCAACCGGATCAGCAGAGAAACCGTAAACGAGGGGACCGACCATCTTGTCGGACAAACCTTCGTACGGCGTACCTGCTACGGCGCGACGAACAAGAGTGTTTTTAAGCACGCGCAATTGGACACCTTCCTTGCGAGCGTTAGCACGCAATTCGGTAACCGCTTGAACGCTCAGCCCACGGTATTCGGCAACGATGATCGAACCAGCTTCAGCAACCATGCTGGAAACTTCTTCGATAACTGCCGCTTTATCTTGACGATTAAGACCCACGGTCTGGCTCCACTCAGAGGTACCTCAGAAAAATTCCAAGGCACCGGTTTTAAAATAACCGGCAACACCTGAGAGTATCTCCGTTGCACAACGAGTTGTAGCAAACGAAACTTTCTCTCTTCGGTAGCCGTCTGCGCTGGATATCTTAAGCGCACCCGTTAGTACGTTTTAAGACTTTTAAAATTCAAGCAATCTCAAATTTCCAGCGGTCTTTGACAGCAGAAGGTTTCCCTTCCACCCAAAGCCCTCGAGGCCTCACGACCTCTTTTGCAAGACCGACCGAAATCGGTCTCGCGGGATTCTTTTAATTAGGCAACAACGGTGCCCATGTCAACGCGAACGCCAACACCCATCGTGGAAGAAACCGACATCTTGCGAAGATATTGGCCCTTAGCACTTGCGGGCTTAGCCTTGTTCAAAGCGTCGATCAAAGCCTTAACGTTCGTTTCCAAACGAGCAGCGTCGAAGGAGGCACGACCGATAGGGGCATGAATGATACCAGCCTTGTCAGCACGGAATTGAACTTGACCAGCCTTGGCATTCTTAACAGCCGTAGCAACGTCAGGGGTAACCGTACCAACCTTCGGGTTCGGCATCAAGCCACGCGGGCCCAAAACCTTACCCAATTGACCGACGATACGCATTGCATCCGGGGAAGCAATGAGGATGTCGAAGTCAATTTGACCGCCCTTGATCGTAGCAGCCAAATCATCGAAACCGACGATGTCAGCGCCAGCAGCCTTGGCTTCATCAGCCTTAGCGCCTTGAGCGAACACGGCCACGCGAACCGTCTTACCCGTACCTTCGGGGAGAACAGCAGCGCCACGAACAGCTTGATCAGACTTACGGGGATCGATACCCAATTGAATAGCAACGTCGACAGATTCGTCGAACTTGGCACCGGCACATTCCTTCACTAACGTGAGGGCATCGGTCAAAGCATACAACTTTTGAGCTTCAACCTTGGCGTTAATAGCCTTCATACGCTTCGTCATCTTAGCCATCTTAGATACCCTCCACCGTGATACCCATGGAACGAGCGCTACCAGCGATCGTACGAACAGCAGCATCCATATCAGCAGCCGTCAAGTCAGGCATCTTCGTCTTGGCGATTTCTTCGGCTTGAGCGCGCGTAATCTTACCAACCTTGTCCGTGTGCGGACGTGCAGAACCCTTAGCAACCTTAGCAGCCTTCTTGATCAAGATAGCAGCAGGCGGGGTCTTCATCACAAACGTGAAGCTCTTATCTGCATAAGCGGTAATAACGACAGGAATCGGAAGCCCCGGTTCGACGCCTTGCGTCTTAGCGTTAAAGGCCTTGCAGAATTCCATAATGTTCAAGCCACGTTGGCCGAGAGCCGGACCAATGGGGGGCGAGGGGTTAGCCTTGCCGGCAGGAACTTGCAGCTTAATATAGCCGACAATTTTCTTTGCCATTTTAAGATTTCCTTTTAGGTTCAATCGCCTTGCCAACTTTCGCTAACAAAGCTCCCTAGTAGTTGTTTGATTAAGAAAGAGCGGGATTATGCCACTAAAATTTGTAAAATGCAAATTTTAGTTATATCCCGCTAAAAAATTTAGATTTTTTCTACGCCGCTGAAGGAAATATCAACCGGCGTTTCGCGACCGAAGATCTCAACCGTCACACGCAAACGAGAGCGGTCATAGTCAACTTCTTCGATGCGACCATTGAAGTCAGCGAATGCACCTTCTTTAAGACGGACCACTTCGCCGATTTCAAAGCTAATCTTAGGACGCGGCTTCTCTGCCGTATCTTCTTGCGTTTGCAAGATCGTAGCAATTTCGTGGTCTGCCAACGGAGCCGGACGATTGCCACCCAAGAAACCCGTCACACGCGGCGTGCTCTTAACTAAGTGCCACGTGTCGTCATTCATCGCCATTTGCACCAAGACATAACCTGCGTACATACGGCGTTCACTGACATAGCGACGGTTATTGCGCGTTTCGACCACTTCTTCGGTCGGAACTAAAACTTCACCAAATTGCTCAGGGAAAGCACAACGACCAATTCGTTCGATAAGGGTTCGTTGAACATTCTTTTCCATGCCTGAGTAAACATGAACGACATACCAACGCATTTTCGGCGCTGCTACCGGTGCTTGTTCTTGCATTTCAGTCATTTTATGACTCCCTGGCTTCTGTTATTAAAGGCTGAGCTTGAGCAAAAAGTCGTACAAACTCCATTCAATGAGCTTGTCAACGATGAATAAGAATACGGCAACTGCCACAACAAAAGCCAAGACCATGCCAGAAGAGCTCATCGTTTCCTTGCGGGTCGGCCAAATCACACGACGCAATTCATCGTAAGATTCACGACCATAAACAATAAAACGTTTGCCGGACGGACTAATCCAAGCAGTAATAACAGCCAAAGCCAAGCCGCCCATCAATGCCACCAAGCGGAACAACAACGTTTGTTCGCTCATTAAGCTAAAGGCACAAACACCGGCAAGTGCAAAAACAACAGCCAAGGACACCAAAAGGATATCAAGGCTAGAAGAGCTTTCTTCAGGTTTCGCGTTTTGCGTACTCATAATTTTCAATCCAACCACTAATTGTATTAGGGTTATTTTTGCAGACTAAAATTCAGTCTTTTTAAACAACATCAAGCCGCGATCAAAGACCGCGGCCTGGATGCACTATATCTTGTGTGGCAGGGGCAGAAGGAATCGAACCCTCAACCTACGGTTTTGGAGACCGTCGCTCTGCCAATTGAGCTATACCCCTGTCATTCTGAGTGCCCGCTCTTTAGCGAGCACTCAGAAATCGATATTATTCGAGGATCTTGGCAACCACGCCGGCGCCAACCGTACGACCACCTTCA
>CAJLGW010000046.1 GCA_905206345.1 uncultured Sutterella sp.
CGTTAATTATTGCAAATTAATAGAATCAAAGGTCTATGACCATCACCTTATTTCACTACTGAGCAGACAAGAGAAACTAAAACTGTAGAGACAGCAAGGTTTAACTGCTTCTTTTTAAATCTCGATAAATTAGACATAACAATCGTCCTTTTAAAGCTAATAAGAACAAGACGTTATTACAATTGTATCTATATTACATTACGGTTGATTCATTTGAAAAATTATTTCATTGATATTTGTTGTTGCTTAGATTGGAACGCAGAATAATCTTGGTTGAGTGTCCCATAATGTCGCTAACGGAATAGCATAGCAACGGTTTCCGAACGACCTAACTTCGTTTCCTGCATAGAGGACGATACCTGTGCACGAATCATCCCCAAGCATTTCTTGGAACCAACGAATATGGCGGAAATCTGTGTTGCTAACACTTTCTCCAGACTTAATGTCGATGGCCAACATTTTGTTATCTTCATTGGTAATCAAAAAATCAATTTCATGATTTTTTGTTCTAAGATGGTGCAATTTCCATCGCGGATGAAGTTCAACTTCGGGAATTAGTTGGTTGTAGGCCCAAGTTTCCACGAGTTTTCCCCCTTCATTAGCAGAAAGTTCAAGGTCGTTGACTAATTTTTCTGCATCATAAATTCCCAACAAATATCCCATTAGCCCAGAGTCTGTCATAAAGAGTTTAGGAGTAAGACCAGGACGGTCATAATCTTTAAAGGCCCAAGCAGGTACCGTATCGACTAAGTACATGGCTTCAATGGCAGAAAAATAGGTGTTGACCGTTTGCCAAGCCGCATTGAGTTGCTGTGTGATGTTGCGAATGACAAAAGGCTTACTTGAGTAGGAAGCAATGTAGGTGAACATCTCTCGAATTTTGTCGAGTTTTCTGACACCCCATTGATCTCTCATATCTAGGATGATTTGTTGTTGTAAATAGGATTCAAACCATTGAGCCCGCCCTTCAACATCAAGGGTCTGGGCTTCATGAAAGCCTCCAGCTAATGCAAGTTTAACGATGAGAGGTTTATTGCACTCATCGTATTGACAGGAGTACGGGATTTGTCCTCTGAATAATGAGTCCAAAAAATGGTTTTTAATGCCTCTGAGCTCGCCTTCGGTGAAAGTGCGAACCCTTACAAAGCCCACGCGACCAGCAAGAGATTCCTTTGCATAGGGCAACTTACGGTAATCAGCTGATCCCGTAATAATATATTGCCCCTTGCTCGGATCATTATCGACGGCAATCTTGATTTCGCCAATTAAGCTTGGGACCTTCTGAATTTCATCAATAACAAGACAGGTGTCATGCGGTCGTCGAATAAAAAAAGTTGGATCTTGCTCTGCCGCAGCCCGTGTAGCATCGGAGTCCAGAGTCTGATAAATCGTAGGTGTAGAAATGTTTTGTTTGACGAGGGTTGTCTTTCCTGTTTGACGACAACCAATAACACATGCAACTCGATGAGTTTTTAAAACTGATTGTAGTAATTGTTCAGTCCAGCGATGAATCGAATTCATGGTACATCTTCCTTAATTGATCATTTACTTTGTCATTAAATCTAAGGTAGAAAATAGACAAACTCTAAATTAGAGTATAGACAAATTATAAAGTAGAGCATAGACAAATTGTAAAATAGAACCTGGACAAATTCTAAAATAGAGTCTGGACAAATTGTAAAGTAGATCTTGGACAGATTATAAAGTAGAGGTAAATTCTTTAATTAAAACAAAGCGTTAGGACTTGCTTAAAAAGATTAAAAATTAAGCGGGGCGGCCACTTTTTTGAGGTGGCCGATGCTTAAATCTGACGAAGCTGTTTGACTATTTTTCGACAGAACTCTTAGTGTTGGCTAATCGCACAAAGGCTTCAACATCTAAGCTCTCAGCACGTGCGGTCGGATCGACACCGGCAGCACGAATATCATCTTCTATTAAAAGTTTGGAAACCGCATTACGAAGCGTTTTACGGCGTTGGTTAAAGGCCGCGGCGACGATTGCCGAAAAGCGCTCCATATCAACGGGCAGCAAGTCTTCCACCTTCTTCGGAATCATGCGAACGATGGAGCTTGTGACTTTTGGCGCCGGCGTGAAGGCACCGGGCGGCACGTCAAACATCTTTTGCATGCGATAGCGGTATTGGAGCATGACGGACAAGCGACCATACACCTTACTACCGGGTTCTGCGACCATACGGTCAACCACTTCCTTTTGAAGCATGAAATGTTGATCAATGACGCGATCTGCAACCGTGGTCAGGTGAAACAACAAGGGGCTTGAAATGTTGTAGGGGAGGTTACCGATAATGCGCAAGCGCTTTTCAGGATAAACCTCTGAGGCCCAATCCAATTTCAAAGCATCGGCTTCAATCAATGAAAGCGTTTCAGGGAACGTTTCTTTGAGCCAAGCCGCCAAGTCTCGGTCGATTTCGACTGCCGTAACATGGCCGATGGCTTCCATCATTTTGCGAGTCAGGGCTGCTTGGCCCGGCCCGATTTCGACAATCGTATCGCCTTGTTGAGGATCGATCGTGCGAGCAATGCGGGTGATCCAGTGTTCATCGTGCAAAAAGTTTTGACCGAAACGTTTACGGGCGCGATGGCCAACTAATCCGTTATGCATGGTGTTCTCTGTTCGTAGCAAGTGTTTGCGCAAGGCGCAACGCAGTTAAAAGACTTCCGATATTGGCGATGCCTTGACCGGCAATATCAAGTGCCGTTCCGTGATCAACGGACGTTCTGACGTAGGGCAATCCCAACGTAATGTTGACACCTCGACCGAAACTCATGTGCTTGAGTACGGGCAATCCTTGATCATGGTACATACACAATACGGCATCGTATTGTGAGAGTTTTGACGCCGCAAAAATGGTATCGGCCGGGTGCGGGCCCGTCACAATCCATCCCTTGGTTTTGGCTTTTTCAATTTCTGGCCCAATGATGTCCACTTCTTCCGTGCCCATGTGACCAGACTCGCCTGCATGAGGATTTAATCCCGTTACTGCAATGCGAGGAGTGTCAATCGCAAAGGCCGTTTGCAAATCATGGTGAAGAATGTTGAGCGTTTCTTCGACGTTTTCGTGCGTAATGCACTGAGCGAGTTTTGCAATCGGAACGTGAGTCGTGACCAAAGCTACTCGCAAAGCGTCTTGTGCGTCAGAGGAAACCAACATCATGACGACTTTTTTAACATGAGCAAGATCGGCGAAAAATTCCGTGTGACCGGTAAAGGGGATGCCTGCGTCGTTAATGACGCTTTTTTGCACCGGTGCCGTACAAATGGCACTAAAGGTGCCGTCCATCGCTCCTTGGGCTGCGACTCGGAGTGTTTCGAGTACATAGGCAGCGTTTTGGACGTTAAGTTTGCCTGCGATCACCGGTGCGTGAAGCGGCACATGGTGAAAACTCACATGAGCGGGCCAGGCAGGCAGAGCGAGCTTTTGACGCACGCTTTCAAGAAAATCTTGGTCGCCAATCATGCAAACAGGACGGTTTGTTTCATAAACCGCCCTGACGCTGATTTCGGGACCGATACCAGCAGGCTCACCCGTGGTGAGCGCAACCGGTGCAGTTTGAGTATGAAGATTATTCACGACGAATTTCAACAAAGGCGCGATCGCGCAATTCGCGTTGCCAGTTAGCCGTGGCTTCGGCGAGTTTGCGTTGACGCAACATTTGGCGAGCCATGTAACGCATACGATCAGCGTTCATCGCTTCTTGACGACGTTCAACCACTTCAATCAAGTGCCAACCGTATTGAGACTTCACGGGTTCGCTCACTTGACCGACAGGCAATTTTTGCATGGCTTCTTCAAAAGCCGGCACCGTATCGCCCGGTTGCAACCAACCCAAGTCGCCGCCACGCGTGGCAGAGCCGTCAACGGAGTGCAAACGAGCCAAGGTGGCAAAGTCTTCTTTACCTTCGACCAAACGCTTACGGATGTTATGCAAGCGAGACAAAATCGTGGCTTCATCGGTCATCGGGGTCACGGCCATCAAAATGTGACGGACGTGCGTTTGGGTGACAGGGCCACCGGAAAGCTTATTTTGCACGCCATCGCGCTTATCTAAAACCTTCACGATGGTGTAACCGTCAGAGCTCACACTCATGGCAACGCGACTTTTATCTTTCAATGCTTCACGAACGGCTTCAGCAGAGGTCGACGGCAATTGAGAAAGCGTACGCCAGCCGATCTTGCCGCCTTCTAAGGCGTCAGAAGAGCGAGAGTAGGTAGCGGCCAATTGACCAAAGTCCTTGCCGTCTTTGGCGTCATCGACAATGTCTTCGGCCAAGTTGCGGGCGTCAGACAATTCGCCTGACGTCATGCTTTCCGTAATCGGAATGACGATTTGAGCAACGTTGTACTCAATGCGGTCATTCACATTAAAGCCCGCTTGATCGGCCAAGAAGGCGTCAATTTCGCTTTCCGGAATATTGATCTTTTCATCCACTTCTCGTTCACGCAAACGTTGCGTGATGATTTGGTTGCGGATTTCTTCTCTAAATTGGGAGAATTCCACGCCGTCCAACTTCAAGCGACGACGAAGTTCGGCAACGCTGATCTTGTTTTGGCGAGCAATTTGTTCAATGGTGACGTTAACCAAAGCATCGTCCACACGAATACCGGAGTCTTGTGCTTTTTGAGCAATCGCACGTTCAAGAATCAATTGTTCGAGCACTTGGGATTGCAATTGCGGCATCGGCGGCAACTTGATGTTTTGTCGACGAAGGTTTAAAGCCGTCGTGTGCGTGCGCTCTTCAAGCTCGTTGGAAGTAATCACATCGTTATTGACGACGGCTACCACACGGTTGATGAGTTGGGGCACATTATTGGCCGGTGCCTTATTCGTTTGTGCAGAACAAACGCTTGCGGTTAAGGCGGCAAGCAACGCCATGAGTTTCGTCTTATTCATAGTAGTCATACAAACCGGTTTGGCCCGGCATAGCAGTGGCTGCTTGATAGCCCGGGATATTGCGGCGGAGTTCTTCCAAGGGGTCAGAGCCCACGGAACCTAATCCCGTCAATTCTAACTGTACATAAAAGCTCGTGTCATACTTGTTCGAGTCGGTGATGTAACGTTGTGCAACTAAACGCAAGGCCCAGCAGTCAGCAACGTATTCGATACCGCCTAAGATTTCCACCGGCTTTTTATCAAAAAGCGAGTAGTTGTAGCGACCCAACGCATAGAAATTATTCGTTAACGGCCACTGTACGGCAAAGTCGACTTGTTTGATACGATCATCAGGATCAATGCTGGGGTCAATGTTGTAACGATAGTATAGGCCCATGACAGCCGAGGGTTTCGGGTGCCAACGGATACCGGCATTGATGCGGGTAATGTCGCTCTCACTCGTGGAGTATTGAGCAGACGTATTGAGCACGATGTCGCGCGTCACATTAGCCGAGATACTGCCCAAGAAGTCGCTTCGCGTTTCTTCCGTTGAACCCGTACCACCCGTGCCGTGTAAACCCACGCGTTGATCATCAAAGTAGTAGCGTTGACCGACGGAGGCGCGTAACCATTCGTAACCCGTCTTTCGGTCCAAGTAACGAGACGTCAAGATCAAAGACACTTGGTTAGCTTCAGAAACTCGGTCATGACCCGTAAAGACGTTTTCACTGAAAAAGCTCGAGAAACTCAAGTCAGCGTAAGAGCTATCGAACGTCGGCATCTTGGACTGATCACGATAGGGCGTGTAGGCATAGAACACACGCGGTTCTAACGTTTGCGTTGCGTCGCACCCAAACCATGACGTGTCACGATCGAAGATGAGGCCCGTGTCTAAACTCACGGTCGGCACGACAAAGCGAGAGCTTTCGTCGTAACGTGAGGGGTTGTTGAGTTTATTCAAATCCGCCAGGCTGTATTGAACCCCGGTCAACATAGCTTTAGGCGTCACAAACCAACCAGCGCCGCGCATCGGATAAGCCACACTGTGTTGCATGTAGAGGCGGTTACCTTGAGCCTTACGATTGGCATCCGGGTGCGTAAATCGAGCAGCTTCCATGACGCTGGAAATTTCAAAGCCATGGTAGTCGGCTAAATAAGCCTTCCAATCGATTTGCGGAACAATTTCGTAGGGCTTGTCGTAGTAAGTGTTGTCTTCACGAGATAACACTTGGTTTTTTTGCACCGACAAAGAAGAGTGCCAGAAGTCTTTACCGTAGGATAAGAAGAAGTCTTGCGGCAAGACGGACTCACTGGTGTCGTAGATGTCACCCGAGAAGTCGGCAATGTAGCGACCGTCGCTTACGCGGTTGTAGTTCGTGCGGAATTGAATGCCGTTCCACTTGGCCCAAGCGTTCACGGTGCTGCCATAACGACGGGTATTGATTTCTTTATCGTCAGGCATGTAGTCGTAAGTGACTTCACCGCCGAAATTTTCATTTAAGAAGCGGAATTCGTTACCGAGCAAAATGCCGCGCTTGGTCATCACGCGAGGCGTGAAGGTGTAGTCATAGTTCGGAGCAATGTTCCAGTAAATGGGCAACGCAATATCAACACCACGCGTTGAACTCATCCCCAAGGTCGGCGTCAAAATACCGCTTTGACGTTCCGTTCCCATCGGGAACATGGCCCACGGGGCCACCATCACGGGCATACCGGCTAAATGGAAACTCACATTGCGAGCTGTTGCCATTTGGCTTGACTCGTCCATTTCCAAGGAGTCTGCTTCAACCCACCAGGCTTTGCTGCCGGGCTTACAGGTCGTAAGCGTTGCGTTTTTAAATTGCGTGTTGACGCCATTCATGAAGCGAGCAGAACTCGTTTTGCCACGAATGCCACGGGCGGCATACTGGTAATTCACGTCTTGCATTTCGCCGGCATCAGACTCGATCTGATAGGTGAGCTTCGGACCGTCAAATCGGGCCCCTTCACGAATCACAACCGCATTGCCTTCAACATCAACAACGTCGGTGGATTGGTCGTATTTGATTTGGTCGCCTCGAATGACGGTGCCCGCGCGACGCACTTCGGCATTACCGCGCAGAATAATTTCGTCATCGGTGGTCTCCATGCTATCGGCGGTGACAAAACTAGCCGATTCTTCATTAATCATTTGAGAGGAATCATCAAGCGCAGTGGCCGATCGAAGAGAGACTGCGTTTTGAGCATATGCCAAGCCCGTTGTCGCCATAGCACAGGCAACAACAATTAATTTCAAGGGCGGTAAAAGCGTATTGGAGTGCGGTTTAGAAGCCGGCATGAATCTAAAATTTGTTCGTTATAAGAATGATCCGTTCATTATAGCGTAGAGGGCTTGGCATATAATTAGGCAATCTTTGTTTTTTCTCGTGTTTTCGATCTTTTTTATTACGAAAACCGATTGATTTTTGTTCTCGTGGAGATGTTAATGTCCGATCGTCAAGCGCTTCGTTCTGAATGGCTCAAGAGCATTGCCCCCCAATACGGTTTAAAGCTGGACTCCGAAGAGGTGGCCAGTGCCGATGCGAGTTTCCGTCACTACTATCGCTTGCAAGGCGACAAAGGCAAAAGCTATATCGTGATGGATGCGCCCCCTGAACAAGAAAACATCGAAAGTTTTGTGAAGGTGACGCATCTTTTTGAGTCAGCGAACTTAAACGTTCCGACCATCTATGAAGAAAATGCTCAACACGGCTTTTTGCTTTTAAAAGATTTGGGCAAGAACACGTATTTGGACGTTCTTAACGAAGACAATGCTCGTGAATTTTTCGAAAAAGCGATCGACGCTTTGATTCAATGGCAACTCATCTCCAAGCCCGGTGTTTTGCCCGAATACGATCGCGCTGTTTTAAGTCGCGAAATTAACCTTTTCCCCGAGTGGTACGTCTCTGTCCACCGCAAGATGAACTTGGATGACCGTCAAACGGCACTCATGAAAATGTGTTTTGAACGCATTTTGAAAAATAATCTTGCCCAAGAAAAAGTCTTTGTGCACCGCGATTACATGCCTCGCAATTTGATGGCAACAAGCGAAAATGTTCCCGGCATTTTGGACTATCAAGATGCGCTCTATGGTCCGATTGCCTACGATATCGCAAGCCTCATGCGTGATGCGTTCATCAGCTGGGGCGAAGTCTTCGTGATCGATATGACGATTCGCTATTGGGAAAAGGCCCGCAAGGCCGGTTTGCCCGTTCCGGCGGATTTTGGTCTTTTCTGGCGTGATGTCGAATGGATGGGCATTCAACGTCACTTAAAGGTTTTGGGTATCTTCGCTCGAATCAATTACCGTGACGGTAAGCCCAAATATTTGGCCGATACGCCTCGCTTTATCGGTTACGTGCGTGAAACGGCCAATCGCTATGACGAATTAAAGCCGCTTTTATATTTGATGGATCAGATTGAAAATTCTGTCCCCAAGTTTGGCTACACCTTCTAAAAGGAATTCATCGTGAAAGCCTTGGTGTTGGCAGCGGGTTTGGGTAAGCGGATGCGACCGCTTACCTATGAGCACCCCAAACCCTTATTGATGGCGCATGACCATCATTTGATTGATTGGGCTATTGCCGGATTGGTTCGTGCAGGTGTAGCGGATTTGGTGATTAACGCTGCGCATTTATCCTCTCAGTTTGAACCCACGTTAGGCAAAAAACGGTTGGGAGCAGAACTTTCTTACTCCATTGAAGGCGAAACCTGGGACGATTCCCTTGAAACGCTAGGGGGCATTGCCAAGGCTTTCCCACTTTTAACCGATGGGGTTGAGCCCTTTATTGTTGTTGCAGGTGACATTGCCTCGGATTTCGATTTTTCGCGCTTGGTGGCTAAACGTGATGCTCTCGTCAACGGTGACATTGACGCTCATCTTGTGCTTGTGCCCAATCCCGATTTTCATCTCGAAGGCGATATGGGGTTGGAAGGTGACTTTATTACACGGGCCACTAAGGCTTATACCTTCTCCAGTATCGGGGTTTATTCGCCTCGAATTTTTAAGGGTATTGCCCCAACACATCAGAAACTTTTCCCGTGGCTCTATCAATGGATTGATCAAAAGAGGGTGACGGGGGAAGTCTTTGAAGGTTTTTGGCAAAACGTGGGAACGCCTGAAGCCTTAAACGAATTATCTGACGCTTGTCGATTGGGAAAAGTCCCTACACCGCATGTGCTTTAAAAAAGCCAAGCTCACGCAAGATATAGAGATGAGTAGTCAAAAACCCTATAGATGGCGGTTATTTAACTAAAAAATAGCCCATTTTTTAAGCAAAGTCATTTACAATGAAAAGTCCCTTGGGTCCTTTTAAGGGCTATTTGTTTTTTTCGTTATGGCAATCATTTTAGGAAATTATCGCATTGACGGCCCCTTGTTTTTGGCGCCGATGGCCGGTGTCACAGACCGTGCTTTTCGAGAGCTTTGTCGAGAGTTTGGTGTCAATTATGCGGTGGCCGAAATGGTGGCTAGTCAACCACAACTTCGAGAAACAGCCAAGAGCCGTTCTCGTATGATTTTTGGCGAAAACGAAAGTCCTCGAGTCGTTCAACTTTTAGGGGCCGATCCCCTTTTATTGGAAAAAGCCTTTTATTGGGCGGTTGAGGCCGGGGCTGATGTGATTGATTTCAACATGGGGTGCCCGGCTAAGAAAGTGTGCTCGGTGGCCTGTGGTTCGGCCTTGATGCGCGATGAGGCGCAAGCTCGGGCGATTCTAGAAGCCTTGGGGCGAGCCTCACAAACGGCAGATATCCCTGTGACGCTGAAATGCCGAACCGGATGGGATGAAGCGCATAAAAATGCGCTTACCATTACGAAAATGGCCCAAGATAACGGCTTTCGTTTAGTGACGGTACACGGCAGAACGCGAGCCGGAGGTTTTATGAGCCCCGTGGAATATGACACGATTGCCGAAGTGGTGAGTGAACTTGCTATTCCCGTGGTCGCAAACGGCGATATTACGACGGGCGAAGAGGCCAAGCGAGTGTTGGACTATACGGGGGCGGCGGCCGTGATGGTCGGGCGGGCTGCCATGGGGCAGCCTTGGATTTTCCAAGAGATGAAAGCAGTGCTTTCAGGACAAAAAGTCGTTTCTCTTACGATGAAAGAGAAAGCGCAAACGATTTTAAAACATCAGGATTGGCACTTTGCCGATTACGATGAATTAACGGCGGTGCGAAATTTTCGCAAGCATTTACTGTGGTACCTCAAGGATTTTGACAACTTTGAGAGTGTTCGTGAAGTGTTGTGTCGGGCAGAGACGGCCCAAGAGCAAAAAGCACTTCTGCGGCAATATTTTGCCGAGCAAGGCTGGTTAAGTTAGGGCCGGTCTGAGCGTTTTTAGTCGAGGCGGAATAAAATTATGATCGATCAAGTAGTTTTCGATAAACTCAAACAAAAGCAAGCGCAAATCAATCCCTTGCATCATCCGGTACAAGCGGAAAATTATGTGCCTCAAGGCGATACGATTGAGGCAGCGGTGGTGCGCAGCTTGCAACGCTATTTTGCAAATTTGCAAGGTTCTCAGCCGATGGAAGTCTATCCGATGGTGATAGCGGCGGTTGAAAAGCCCATGTTGGAATACGTGATGAAGTACTGTGGCCACAATAAGTGTGCGGCCGCGCAATTGTTGGGCATTAACCGTAATACCTTGCACAAGAAGCTTCAGATGTACAAGTTAATCTGAGGCTAGGGAAGAATTTCTTTTTTTCTTTTTAATTTTTTAGGACTATTACCATGCGTAAACAAGCATTGTTAAGTGTCTCCGACAAAACCGGTGTTGTTGAATTCGCTCGTGAATTGGCAGCTTTGGGTTACCACTTGCTCTCGACGGGCGGTACGGCAAAGTTGATTGCTCAAGCCGGCATCGAAGTGCAAGAAGTGGCCGACTACACGGGTTTCCCGGAAATGCTCGACGGTCGTGTTAAGACGTTAAACCCGAAGATCCACGCCGGCCTCCTCGCCCGCCGTCCGGATCCGGAACACATGAAGGCTTTGGAAGAACACAACATCGATCCGATCGATATCGTTGTTGTGAACCTCTATCCGTTTGAAGCCACGATCGCTAAGGCCGATTGCACGTTTGAAGACGCTATCGAAAACATCGATATCGGCGGCCCGACGATGATTCGTGCCGCAGCCAAGAACCACGAAAGCGTTGCTGTGGTGGTTGATCCCGCTGACTACGCTCGCGTGGTCGAAGAATTGAAGGCCAACGGTGAAGTGAGCGCCAAGACCCGCTTGGAATTGGCTAAGAAGGTGTTCTGCCACACGGCTCGCTACGACGGCATGATCTCCAACTACTTAACGAGCTTGGATGACGACAACGCCAAGAAGGATTTCCCGGAAAGCTTCTCTCGCCAATGGGTGAAGGTGCAAGATATGCGCTACGGTGAAAATCCGCACCAAAAGGCCGCTTTCTACCGTGAAGTCAATGTGGGTAAGGGCTTGTTGGCTAGCTACAAGCAATTGCATGGTAAGGCTTTGTCTTATAACAACATCGCCGATAGCGATGCTGCATGGGAAGCCGTTCGCCAATTTGAAGAACCGGCTTGCGTGATCATCAAGCACGCCAACCCCTGCGGTATCGCCGTGGGTGCCGATAGCGCCGAAGCTTACGCTAAGGCCTTTAAGACGGACTCCAAGAGCGCCTTTGGTGGCATTTTGGCTTTCAACACGCCGGTGACGGGTGCTTGCGCTGAAATGATTTCCAAGCAATTTGCCGAAGTGATCATGGCTCCGGCTTTTGACGCTGCCGCTTTGGAAATTTTGGAAAAGAAACCCAATCTTCGTTTGTTGACGATTGATATGGGCACGGACGCTAACGACTTTGACTTCAAGCGCGTGGGCGGTGGCCTTTTGGTTCAAACGCCTGACTTGCAAGTGGTCACGGCTGATCAACTTCGCGTTGTGACGCAAAAGCAACCGACGGCCCAAGAATTAAAGGACATGCTCTTTGCTTGGAAGGTTGCGAAATTTGTGAAGTCCAACACGATCGTGTTTGCCAAGGATGGCATGACGATGGGTGTGGGCGCCGGCCAAATGAGCCGCGTGGACTCTGCTCGTATTGCTTCGATTAAGGCTGAAGAAGCCGGCCTTTGCTTAAAGGGCACGGCCGTTGCAAGTGACGCCTTCTTCCCGTTCCGCGACGGTTTGGACGTGGTGATTGACGCCGGTGCCACCTGCGTTATTCAACCGGGCGGTTCCGTTCGCGATGACGAAGTGATTGCTGCTGCTAACGAACGCGGTATCACGATGGTCTTTACGGGTGAACGTCACTTCCGTCACTAATCGTTCTTAAAACGAGACAAAATTTGTCTTTGTTTCGTTACTAAAAGAAAAAAGAGGCGCTTCGAAACAGTTCGACGCCTCTTTTCCTTTACAATCGATATTTGGTATTTGTGGCTTGATTTAAGGCTTATTTGTCATGCAAGTTAATCGTCGAATGTTTATGGCTACAGGGGTGGCAGCTACCGGTGCGGTAGCGGTGCCGGCTTGGGCTCAACTTCGCATTGAAATTACGGGGGTGGGTGCCAATCAGTTTCCTATTGCCATCCCTCAATTTCAAGGAACCCATAACTCACCGGTGGATATCGCCTCGGTTATCACCGCTGACCTTGAACGAAGCGGCGCCTTCCGTGCCATCAAGGTCATGGGCGAAATCCCGGCAGAAGATTTAAAAAAGCCTCGTGGTCCTTTCTGGCAAACCATGGGGGCAAACGCTTTGGTCGTTGGAACGATTGAGGCGATTACCGAGACGCGTTTTGCGACGACGTTGCGCCTTTTTGATACGGTTAAGGGCACGGTGCTCACCGAAAAGCGTTATGTCGTGGATAAAGCTGACTTGCGTTTGACAGCTCACCAAATGGCCGATGACATCTATGAAAAAATCACGGGTGAATCGGGCATTTTTGCCTCTCGCTTGGCCTATGTGTTGCAAACGGGGCCGAAAGCCTATGAGTTGATCGTTTCGGATTCTGACGGTGAAAATCCGAAGACCGCCTTAAAGAGCAATCAATCCATTATTTCGCCCATGTGGTCGCCCAACGGTGCGCTTTTAACCTATGTTTCCTTTGAAGCCAATAAGCCCGTGATTTATTTGCACGATGTGCGCTCGGGTGAGCGTCGTTTGATTGCAAGTTTTAAGGGCAATAATTCAGCTCCGGCGTTTAGCCCTGACGGCAAGACCATGGCCGTGGCATTGTCGATGGGTGGCGGTACGCACATCTATTTGATGAGTACCAACGGCACCAACGTGCGCAAGTTTACGTTTAGTCAAGGCATTGACACGGAACCCGTGTTTAGCCATGACGGACGCTATGTGTACTTTACCTCTGACCGTGGTGGCAGTCCCCAAATTTATCGTCAAGCGGTCGATAGCCGCTTGGCGCAGCGTGTCACGTACAATTGCGACTACGCTATCAGTCCGGCGATCAGTCCCAAGGGCGATCGCTTGGCCTTTATTTCTCGTATGGCGGGTGCTTTCCGCGTCACGCTTTTGGATCTCAACACGATGGCTCAAACCGTGTTGACCGATACGGTGCGTGACGAGTCGCCCACCTTTGCCCCCAATGGCAAGGTGCTTGTTTACGCAACGGAAGAACGTGGCGTGGGCGTCTTGGCAACGGTCAGTTTAGACGGTCGGGTACGTACCCGTTTGACGGGACGTCGAGGCGATATTCGTGAGCCGACCTGGGGCCCGTTATTGAACAAGATTTAATAATTTCGACTATTTAGGAGTCTAAAAAATGCAAGTTAAGACCAAGATTTTATTCGTGAGCATGGCCATGGCTGCCGGCTTGTTGACGGGCTGCTCCTCTGTGGATTTGAACCCGAATTCTGCCGAAGACATCGCTATGATGGGCGATCCGGCCACGAACCCTGATCATCCCTTGAATCAACAAAGCATTTACTTTGCTTTCGATAGCTACTCTGTCGGCGCTGATTCTCAAGACAAGATGCAAGCTCATGCCCGTTATTTGACGACGCACCCGAACGCTAAGGTTGTCTTGGAAGGTAACAGCGACGCCCGTGGTGGTCGCGAATACAACTTGGCTTTGGGTCAAAAGCGCAGCGAAAGCGTTAAGGATCGCTTGCAATTGTTGGGTGTACCCGCTGACCGTATGGAAAGCGTGAGCTTCGGTAAGGAAAAGCCCCGTGCTTTGGGTTATGACGAAGAGTCTTACCAAGAAAACCGTCGCGTCGACATCAAGTACTTGGCTCAGTAATTAATTAACAAGTCAATGGCGAGGAGGGTTCGATGCGCATCGGCCCTTCTTTGCTTTTAAAAAAGGATATAAGCATGCGACAAACGCTTTTGAGCATTGCCATTGTGTTGACGGGCTTAGCCGCCAGTAACGCATGGGCATTTGCTGACGATGATGCTCGCAAGGCCATTTTAGAGTTGCGTCAGCAATTGGCAGCTTCTCAAGAAGCCCAAATGGGGATGATTTCCCAGTTGGAGCAGTTGCGCTCACAAAACCAACAGTTAATGGGCGATATCGAAGAGTTGCACCGAAAGGTTGAAACGATGGACAAGCGCTTAATTGAAATTGAGCCTGCCCGCGTTGAACTGGATGGTAAGGTCATTATGGTGAAGCCTGTTGAACGTCGTGACTTTGATGAAGCCGTTCAAAAGTTCCGTGATCGTGACTTTAAGGGCTGTATCGCTGCGATGGATGCCTTTAAGAAAGCGTGGCCGTCATCGGCTTATTTAGCCAACGTTGATTATTGGCGTGCAAGCTCTTACTACGCATTAAATAATTTTGATGCAACGGCAAAGATTACGGCCAATATGATTCGCATGTTCCCGAAGTCGCCGAAGGTGGCTGATGCCTATTTGCTTAAGGCTTCTGCTGAACTTTCTGACGGCAAGATGGATGCTGCCAAAGCAAGCCTCAATCAAATCGTTAAACGCTTCCCCAAGAGCGATCAGGCAAAGACCGCTCGTGAACGTTTAAAGCAAATTGCTGCAATTAAATAATGTCTTGCGAAGAACTGCCAAGATTTGTTCTCTTAAATTGAAAAAGGAACGGTTTTGGCAGTTTTCTTTTTTTTGTTCACAAAAAATTCACGGCGGAAGCCTCCTATTAATGGGAGGAGGAAGCCGTGCAACGACGTCAGTCGTTGAAGTAAAATACGTCCAATGACTAGCCCAAGCTTCATTCTCGAACTCCCTATTAAAGTCAACGATTCTGAATCAAGAATGATTCTCAGAAAGTTTGAGTTTGCCCGTCAGCTTCATAACGCAACATTGGGCACAGCCTTGGGACAGTTGCAACAAATGCGACAAGACCCTCAGTGGAAAAAAGCTTGTAACTTGCCAAAAGGAAAAGAGCGATCAGAGCTCTTTCGAAATCTCGATCGTCAGTACCGTTTAACCGAGTATGACCTGCACGCTGTGATTGCGAAGCACCGTGAGCGAAGCGGACGAAAAGATCAATTGGGTATCAATGAAACCCAAAAAATTGCCACTCGTGTTTATCAAAGCATTCGTCGTTATCAGCTTGGATTGGGAGGTCGCCCTCGCTTTAAGTCTGTTTCCCGTGGTTTGCACAGCATTGAGGGAAAGACTAATGCCACTGGCTTGAAGTTCAATCTTCAAAAATTCGTTCTCAGTTGGTGTAAACATGATTACCGCGTCATCATTGATGCCAAAGATGACTACATCCAAAGGGCGCTTCAAAAAGACGATGGCAACGGGTACAAGAAGATTAAATACTATCGGTTGGTTCGTAAGACTATTAAAAACCGTGAGCACTTCTTTTTGCAAGTTCTCTTGGAAGGAATCGCCCCCGTTAAGCATATTTATGCGCCCGACAGTGAACGTCTTTCCATTGATCCTGGGCCTCAAGCCATTGCTGTATTCTCGGAACAATTCGCAGGGAAGATCCAGATAGCGCCAACCGCAAAAGTTAATGAAGCGGTCATTCGTCGGATGCAACGATCGATGGATCGAAGCTTGCGTCAAAATAATGAAGAGGTCTATGAAAGTAATGGAACTCTGAAAAAGGGTG
>CAJLGW010000047.1 GCA_905206345.1 uncultured Sutterella sp.
ATGCCTGTAATTGCGGTGTGAGAGGGGCGAGATGAGAATCTCCCCCTACTCGATCAGAAAACGACCCCGTGATGGCCACGCTAATCAAGCGCTATGGGGATAAGCCTTTTCCAACACCTATGGGCGCCTTGCCTTCGATGATTCGAGCGGTGGTGGCGCAACAAATTTCCAACCGAGCTGCCAAAACCCTTTGGGAGCGATTAAAGACTTTTTTGGGTGACGAGCGTGATTGGAGTCGCAAACTCACCGACACATCGCTAAATGAGCTTCGAGCCTTGGGCTTAAACGAGCGAAAAGCCACGACGTTAAAAACGATTGCCGAACACTTTGAGACCGGTCTTTGGAGCGAAGATAAGTTTTCGCAAATGACCGATCAAGAGGTTTCGGACGCGGTTCAATCCCTACGAGGAATGGGTCCTTGGAGCGCGGCAAGCGTTTTAATTTTTGGTTTGTGTCGAGCCGATATTTTGCCTTTAGGGGACTTCGGTGTGCGTGTTGCGATTTGTAAGCTTTATTTTCCCGATGAAACGCCCGCAACTTTAGGGCGCCGAGAGGGGAAAACCCGTGTAAAATCCATTGAATGTACTTGGGAACCTTATCGAACCGTTGCCACATGGTTTTTGTGGTGTTCGCTTGAGAATTCCGATTGAGAAAGAGAGAACAATTTCATGGCTAAAGCTGTATTTTTAGATTTTGAAAAGCAAATTGAAGAGTTGCAAGTCAAGATTGATGAATTGATGGCGATGCAAGACAAGGATGAAGGCAAGACGCTCAACTTGACCGCCGAAATTAATCAATTGCAAGCCAAAACCGAAGAACTTCTTAAAAAGACCTACGCAGAATTAACACCCTGGCAAACGTCTTTGGTCGCACGCCATCCGCAACGTCCCTATATGCTCGATTACATCGAGATGATTTTCACGGACTTTCATGAGTTGCATGGCGATCGCACCTTTGCCGACGACAAGGCTATCGTGGGTGGCTTGGCACGCTTGGCCGGTCACGCTGTGGTTGTGATCGGTCAACAAAAAGGGCGTGGTACCAAAGAGCGCATGATGCGCAATTTCGGCATGCCCCGTCCGGAAGGCTATCGTAAAGCTTTGCGTTTGATGAAGTTGGCAGAAAAATTCTCGTTACCGATCTTTACCTTCATTGATACCCCAGGGGCCTATCCCGGCATTGACGCTGAAGAACGCGGTCAAAGTGAAGCCATCGGTCGTAACCTCTTTGAAATGAGCCATTTAAAGACGCCCATTATCGCCACAGTGATCGGTGAAGGGGGCTCGGGCGGCGCCTTAGGCATTGCCGTCGCAGACGCTGTCAATATGCTTCAATACTCGGTCTACTCTGTCATCAGTCCTGAAGGTTGTGCTTCCATTCTTTGGAAGGACGCAGGACGCGCAGCCGATGCCGCACAAGCCTTAGGTTTGACTGCCGATCGCTTGCGTGACTTGGGCTTGGTTGATCGAGTGTTGAGTGAACCCTTGGGTGGCGCTCATCGCGATCCGCACTTGATGGGGGCGTCATTAAAGAAAGTGTTGACCGATCAAATGCGTCGATTCAGAACGATGGATGTTGATGAGTTGGTTGAACGCCGTATGGAACGCATCTTGCAATACGGCAAGTTTGAAGTGGTGGCTCAAGAGGCTGAAATCGATCCCGTGATTGCCGTGGAAGATGATTTGCACGACGATCAAATTGAACAAACGCCTGTGAAGAAGGTTGCGGATGAGTAAGTCACGCACTCGCGTTCGTCATTACGAAAAGTTAGCTCTGTCCACGGTCTCTCGAGAATTGAGAGAGGCTCTGGAGGTCTCCGTTGATGAGGCCTTGGGGGTGAATGACACGCCGAGCCTTTTTGCTCAACCGGTAAGCGCCGATAAAAAGGCCCGCATTGTAGTGGGCTTTTCCGGCGGCCGCGACTCCGTAGCACTTTTACAAACGCTTGTTGCCCTTCGCAATAAGCGCAATTCCCGCATTGATGAAATCTTGGCGCTTCACGTGCACCATGCATTGAGTCCCAATGCTAATCGTTGGGCGCGTTTTTGCCGTGAGATGGCCGAAAGTCTGAACATCCCCTTTAAGGTGACGCACGTCATGGTGAAAACCAAGGGTGATGGTGTAGAAGCGGCAGCTCGCAGAGCACGCTATGAAGCATTAAATCAAGCCGCCAAAGTCTTTAATGCGGACATGATCATGACCGCGCATCACGAAGACGATCGCTTGGAAACGTTCCTAATCCAATGGATGAGGGGCGCGGGCGTCGAGGGCTTGGCCACCTTCCCGATGGTGAAAAAAGACTCGGATGTGATGTTGGTGCGCCCGTTTTTGCACGTCCCGCGCGCTTTAATTGAACGCTATCTTGAACTCGTGGATTTGCCCTGGGTCGAAGACGAAAGTAATGCTGATACGACCTACATGCGTAATGCCATTCGCCATGAAGTCTTACCCGTGATGGATACGATTCGTCCGGGCTTTCGAGCAGCGGCTGCGCGCGCAGTGGAGCTTGTTGCGCAAACGTCAGAGCTTTTAAAAGAAGTCGCTCAAGAAGACTTAAAGAAAGTTCGTAATGAAAAGAACGAACTTGAAATTCCCAAATTACTGGCCTTGTCCGACATGCGTCAAACCTTGGTACTTCGTGCTTGGATTGAAAGCTTTGGTTTGGTGCCACCTTCTAAAGCTCGCTTAACCGAACAACTGCGTCAAGCTCGAGAAACGCACTCAGATACGCAATTAACATTCAGGATGGATAACTTTGAAATGCGTCGTCATGGGGCACGGTTGGTGATGCGTAAGCAATCCGCTCCCAAAAAAGACACAACGCGTTTTGAGACGCTCAACTGGCGTGGAGAGGGGCGCTATCCGTTACCCTCTTGGAACGGTGAGTTGGTTGTCCGAGCAGTGGGTGATGACGAAGCCGGGGTCGCAGAGAGTATGTTAAGTGAGGGGGTCCTTCAGGTGCGTCCTCGCTCGGGAGGCGAGAAGATGAAGATTCATCGCGCGCGTCCCCGCAAAACACTTAAAGCGCTTTATCAAGAAGCCGACATTGCGGAGTTTGATCGCTCTGACTTGCCCCTTCTTTGGTGCAATGATGATTTGATTTATGCTGCGGGCCTCGGGATGGATACCAAGTTTGCCAAGACCGAGGGCGACGAGGAAAAGCGCTACGCCTTTGAATGGGTGCCCGATGAGACACTCTTTTCACTAATGCAGTCTTAATGCTTTCTCTTCAGGGTCTCTTACAATGAGGCCCTTTTCAATTCTTTGCTCTAACTCATTTTTTTTATTGAGTTTTTTCTCAAATCAATGACTCTCATTGTGAATTTCAATAAGTAACAACTATATCTTGTGTATTCTTTTGAGTCTGATACTAAATAAAGATATTAGTGAAGGCTCCCATGACTATAAAGATTGATTACTCGCGCGACGCCCTCTTTGACGAGTTGGGGATGGTGCGTTTGCGTGAAAGCTATCTGCGTGCGGATGAAAAAAGTCCGCAAGACCGTTTGGCGTTTGTCGCTCAATCGTTTGCAACGGATAACGCGCATGCTCAGCGCATCTATGACTACGCCTCTAAACATTGGTTAAGTTTTTCCACGCCCATTTTAAGTTTCGGTCGAACGAAAAAGGGTTTGCCCGTGAGCTGTTTTCTCTCTTACATGGAAGATAGCGCTGAAGGCTTGGTGGATACGCTCTCGGAAGTCAATTGGCTTTCGATGTTGGGCGGTGGCGTGGGCATTCATTTGGCCATTCGCAGCGCCGATGAAAAAAGCGTTGGTGTCATGCCTCACTTGAAAGTTTACGATGCGGCCTGCTTGGCCTATCGTCAAGGCACGACTCGTCGAGGCTCTTACGCGGCCTTTTTGTCTGTTGATCATCCCGATATTGTCCAATTCATTGAGATGCGCAAACCCACGGGCGACCAAAACATGCGTACGCTCAATTTGCACCACGGGATTAATATCACGGACGCCTTCATGCGAAAGATTGAAGAGAGCATGAAGGATGGCAACGCTGATGACAGTTGGCCTTTGAAGGATCCGCATTCAGGCAAAGTTGTGGAAGTGGTGAGTGCAAGAGATATTTGGCAGCGCATTTTAGAGTTACGTATGCAAACGGGCGAACCCTACTTGGTCTTCACCGACACGGCTAATCGGTCGTTACCCGAGTGGCTTAAAGCACAAGGCTTAACCATCAATGGATCCAACCTTTGCACCGAAATCTTTTTACCGACGAGTGCCGATCGCACGGCGGTTTGCTGCTTAAGTTCCGTTAACGTGGAGTACTTTGATGAGTGGAAAAAGGAAGAACGTTTTATCGATGACGTGATGATGTTCCTCGATAACGTCTTGGAGTACTTTATTGAGCACGCGCCCGACCCTATTTCGCGAGCTAAATATTCGGCGCAACGAGAGCGTTCCGTGGGCTTGGGAACGTTGGGACTACATGCGTATTTCCAACGCAAAGGGATTGCGTTTGATAGTGCCATCGCAAAAGCTCTTAATCGTCGAATTTTTGAGCATATCCATCAAAAGTGTGCCCTGGCAGACCACCGTTTGTGTGAAGAGCGCGGGCCCTGTCCTGATGCAAAAGACGCCGGCATCAAACGACGTTTTTCTCACTGGATGGCCGTGGCCCCCAATGCGTCTTCGAGTTTAATTGTTGGTAATACCAGTCCTTCGATTGAACCGCGACGCGCCAATGTCTATCGTCAGGATACGATTTCGGGCGCTCATATCGTCAAAAACCGTTATTTGGTTAAAGCACTCGATGAACTTCAAATGAATACCGATGAAGTTTGGGCAGACATCATTGCGCATGACGGCAGTATTCAACATCTTGAGGCGATCCCGGAAGCTATTCGAGCCGTCTTTAAAACCGCTCAGGAGCTTGATCAACGTTGGTTAATTGAATTGGCAGCTGACCGTCAAACGTACATTGATCAGGGGCAGTCGCTCAATTTATTTTTCCCTGCCGACGTAACCATCGCCTACTTGCATACCTGCCACTTCATGGCATGGAAGCGAGGGTTGAAGTCGCTTTATTACTGTCGAAGTGACAAGTTAAGAAAGGCCGATCGTGTGGGAGTGGCCATTGAACGTCGTCGCATTGAAGACGATATCAATATGCGTGAAGTCTTGGAAGATAGCACCTGTTTGGCCTGTGAAGGATAAAAAATGGATAAGAAGAAAACCCTTTTGACGCAAAGTCGTGACTACTACAAACCCTTTGTTTATCCATGGGCTTATGACGCATTCATGCAGTCTGAACAGATGCATTGGCTCTGGACCGAAGTGCCGATGGTCGAAGACGTGAAGGATTGGCGTTTGCGTTTAACGGAAGCTGAACGTGACTTTTTAACGAAGGTTTTTCGCTTCTTCACACAAGGCGACATTGATGTGAGTTCAGCTTATGTGCATACTTACTTGCCGGCTTTCCCGCAGCCTGAAATCCGCATGATGCTTTCAAGCTTTGCAGCTCGAGAAGCCGTGCACGTCGCAGCGTACTCGCACTTAATTGAAACCTTAGGGATGCCAGAGGCCATCTATAACGAATTCTTAGAGTACGAAGCGATGGCTGATAAACATGACTACTTCCACGGTCTTCGAGAAGATGATGAGGAAAATCTTGCCGCCAAGATGGCTGCGTTTTCTGCTTTCACCGAAGGGATGCAGTTATTCTCTAGCTTTGTGATGCTTTTAAACTTCACGCGCAAAGGTACGATGCGAGGCATGGGGCAAATTATTGCCTGGTCAATTAACGATGAAACGTTACACACCGAGTCAATGATCAAGCTTTTCCGTGAGTACATTACGCAAAACCCCGACATGTGGAACGATGATTTAAAGCGTACGATTTACACGATTGCCGAAAAGATGGTGGAATTGGAAGACCGCTTCATTGAGTTGGCTTTTGGTGTGAACGAAATGCAAAAACTCACGCAAGAAGATGTTAAAGCCTATATTCGTTACATCGCTGATCGCCGTCTTATTGCCATGGGGATGAAGGGGATTTTTGGTGTTAAGCACAATCCTTTGCCTTGGGTGGATGCGATGCTGGGAGTCACGCACACCAATTTCTTTGAAAATCGTGTGGTGGATTACGCCAAGGGCGCTTTGACAGGGGATTGGAGTGATGTTTGGGGCGGAGCCAAAGACTGATTTTTCGACAAGATAATGTCATTTTGTGGGCACTTTTTTGTGAATGAGAAAGTGCCCATATCTTTAACTTTTTGTTCAATAGTCAGACATTTGCGAAAAAAGTTGAACGTAATAAGACTTTTCTTTGCAAAATACATGTTAGAGCTAAGAACATATGTTATGTTCAAAACATATGTTGTTCTAAAAAACATATGTTATTCCAAGAAACATATGTTATTTCTAAAAACATATGTCAACATAAGTGACATAAGCAACGAAATGATTTGAGAGATAAACCATGGTTACAGCGATTCAAGTAAGAGGCGCTCGCGTCCACAATCTCAAAAATATTGATGTGGATATTCCGCTCAATAAAATTGTGGGTATCGCCGGTGTTTCAGGTTCCGGTAAATCCTCCCTGGCTTTGGGCGTTCTTTATACCGAAGGTTCTCGCCGTTATTTGGAGGCCCTCTCAACCTATACGCGTCGCCGTCTGACACAAGCGCCTCGTGCAGATGTTGATGAGGTCTTACACATTCCTTCTGCATTAGCTCTTCACCAACGCCCTCAAGTTCCTGGTATTCGTAGTACCTTTGGAACGGGAACGGAACTTTTAAATTCCTTGCGTTTAATGTTTTCCAGACTTGCGTCTCATCGTTGTCCAAACGGTCACTATGTTGGGCCGACGTTGGACGTTGCGGCCGAGCGTCTTTTAATTTGTCCCGTGTGTGGAGTGAAGTTTTTTGCACCGGGAGCCGAGAGTTTGGCCTTTAATTCGCAAGGGGCGTGTCGAACCTGCGATGGAACAGGGGTTGTCAGAACGGTCGATAGAGCAACATTAGTGCCCGATGAAACGCTCACCATTGATGAAGGGGCTGTGATGCCTTGGAAGACCTTGATGTGGTCTTTGATGACAGATGTGTGCCGTGCAATGGGAGTCAGAACCGATGTTCCTTTTAAAGATCTAACGGATAAAGAAAAAGTCATTGTCTACGATGGGCCTGCCATTAAAAAACATATCTTCTACCATCCCAAAGGATCAAACGACGCAGCCGAATTGGATTTCACGTACTTTAGTGCTGTACGTACCGTCGAAAATGCTTTATCGAAAGTGAAAGACGAGGCGGGGATGAAACGTGTTGAGCGTTTCTTGCGCTTAGAAGAATGCCCCGACTGTCATGGGTCTCGCTTTTCTGAAGCCGCTCGTGCACCAAAGATCAATGGTGTAAGCATTGATGAAGTCTGTCGTTGGCCTTTGACGGATGTTTGCTATTGGGTTGAGAAAGTTCCCGGGACGTTACCTAAAGAAATGCGTCCCATGGCTCAAAGCATTTGTGAAAGTTTTTCGCATACGGCCGCACGGCTTTTGGACCTAGGGTTGGGTTATTTGTCTTTAGATCGAGTAGCGTCAACCTTGTCAACGGGGGAACGGCAACGCATGCAGTTGGCTCGCGCTGTCAGAAACCGTACGACGGGCGTGCTCTATGTGTTAGACGAGCCTTCTATTGGTTTGCATCCCGCCAATATTGAGGGGTTGAAAGCTGTGATGCGAGAACTCATTGCCGATGGCAATTCCGTTCTTTTAGTGGATCACGATGTCGATATTTTGCGAGAAGCCGATTGGATCGTGGAGATGGGGCCCTCAGCCGGACGCGATGGCGGTGAAGTGGTGGCTCAAGGGACGGTTGGCGCCATTAAAGTGGCAGAGCAATCCAGAATTGGTCCGTATTTGGCGGGAAAGCCCGCGGTGGTGCGCCCTAACATTTCTAAAGAAGAGGTTTTCTCTTTTGGCGAAATCGCTCTTGCAACCGATTCGATTCACACGGTTAAACCTTTAAAGGTTTCGATCCCGAAGTCACGCTTAACGGTCGTGACTGGTGTCTCGGGTTCAGGTAAAACTACGTTGATTCTCGAGAGTCTTTTGCCCGCGCTTAAGGCCCATTGTGATGGCGCGACTCTTCCCGGTCACGTGAAAAGCATCAGGGCAGACGGCATCAAAAATATTAAGTTGATTGATGCCACGCCTATTGGTACGAACGTTCGTTCGACCGTTGCTACCTATGCAGGCGTGCACGATGATTTTCGTAAGGCTTTTGCAAGAACACCAGAGGCAAAAGATGCGGGGCTTAAAGCAGGGGATTTTTCTTATAACACCGGAAAACTTCGTTGCCCCGAGTGTGACGGCACCGGCGTCATCAGTCTTGATGTGCAGTTTTTGCCCGACGTTGATATTCCGTGCCCCGTTTGTCACGGAAGGCGTTACTCACAAGACGCAGATCTCATTCACCACATCTCAAAGTCAGGCGACTCTTTGACGTTACCGCAACTGATGCAAATGGATGTCACAAGTGCCCTTAGAGTTACAGCAGACATGAAGCCCGTTAACTTAAATCTTCAAGTTTTAGAGGATTTAGGCTTGGGTTACTTAACGTTAGGAGAAGCCACACCGGGGCTATCCGGAGGTGAAGCGCAACGCTTAAAGTTAGCCGGTGAATTTACTCGTGGGCAAGAAGACAGTGTCTTTATTTTTGACGAACCCACGATTGGTCTGCATCCAGAAAATGTGGCGACCTTGATGGCGGTGTTTGACCGCTTGGTGGCCTCGGGAGCAACAGTGATTGTGATCGAGCACGACTTGGATGTGATTCGTAGTGCAGACTGGATGATTGATATGGGGCCGGGAGGCGGAGAAGCCGGTGGTACAGTGGTCTTTGCCGGTAAACCGGAGGATGCCCGTTTGGAAAAAATATCTGTAACGGGGCGCTATCTCTAGTAATGAGTCAAAAAACACAAAACCCACCGAAATCTCGATGGGTTTTGCTTTATCGATGGAAGTACTCGATTACTTCAAAGCTTCGAAAACACGAGCCTTGATTTCATCGATGGCACCCAAGCCGCTGATGCTGCGGTATTGGGGAGCAGACTCAACGCCGGAGGCAGCCAAGTCACCGTAGAACTTCACCAAAGCTTCGGTTTGAGCATGGTAAACACCCAAGCGCTTCAAAACGACTTCTTCCTTATCGTCATCACGTTGGATCAACGGATCACCCGTCACGTCGTCCTTACCTTCAACCTTAGGCGGATTGTAGACGATGTGGTACGTACGGCCGGAGACCGGATCAACGCGACGACCGCTCATACGCGTAACGATTTCTTCGTCCGGTACGGCGATTTCGAGCACGAAGTCGATCGGCACACCGGCGGCTTGCAAAGCTTCAGCTTGCGGGATCGTACGGGGGAAACCGTCGAACAAGAAGCCGTTGGCGCAATCCGGTTGCGTCAAACGTTCTTTGACCAAACCGATGATGATTTCGTCAGAAACCAATTGACCCTTGTCCATCACTTCCTTAGCGGCCAAGCCTAACGGGGTACCGGCCTTAACGGCAGCGCGCAACATATCGCCCGTAGAAATTTGGGGAATACCAAACTTTTCTTTAATAAAAGCGGCTTGCGTGCCCTTACCGGCACCCGGGGGTCCAATCAAAATTAAACGCATGACTTCACTCCTTAAAATTTAAATGTTCGAGCCCAATGACACTGGGCCCAACTGATACGTCAAGTATTCTAAAACAAAAAAATGGGCTTTTCTTTGTTAAGCCCATGGCCGAAAGGTTAAGCTTCTTTGGCAAAGGCCTCTCTGACACGCTCGAGATCCTCTGGCGTATCGACGCCTGCGGGCAGTGCGCCTGGCAAAATCGTCACGGCAATCTTCACACCGTACCAAAGAGCACGCAATTGCTCCAAGCTTTCCCAGCGTTCAATCGGGGCTTGTTCCCACTTCGGGTATTGCTTCAAGAACTTTACTCGATAGGCGTACAAACCGATGTGGCGCAAGGGATGAAGACCTTCGGGCAATGCATCGGGATTTTCACGGAACGCATCACGTGGCCACGGAATCGGGGCACGGCTAAAGGTGATGGCATTGTTGTTATTGTCCAATGCCACCTTAACGACATTGGGACTCATGAATTCTTCGATGCTGTCGATCGGGTGCGCGGCTGTGGCCATATCACACTCGGGGTGGTCTTCTAAGAGTTGAGCCACTTGAGAGATCACTTCAGGCGGAATCAACGGTTCGTCGCCTTGCACGTTTACAACAATGGCTCCCAAAGGCAAACCCATCTTTTCAACGGTTTCGGCCAATCGGTCGGTGCCGGTGGGGTGATTCTCAGAGGTTAAAACGGCTTTTACGCCATGGGCTTCGCAATCGGCCAAAATGTCAGGGTGGTCGGTTGCGACCATGACGTCTTTAGCGCCGGATTGAAGGGCACGTTCAGCAACACGCACGACCATGGGCTTGCCACCGATGTCCTTTAAAGGCTTTTCCGGCAAGCGTGTCGATTTCATGCGCGACGGGATAATGGCATAAAAAGCACTCATGATTTAACCCTCACGAACAAGACTCAAGCGCTTAGCATAGGCTTCGCACTCTTCAGGGGAAAGTTTGTCAGCTTCTTGCGGGATCATATTGGGGATTTGGTCCTTCATTTGAAAGCCCAAAGCACAACGCGGACAAGCAAAGCGCGTTTTTTCTTCATCCCAAACCAAGGCACCCTTACATACCGGGCACACGAGCGTGGCGGTCAAACGGGAATCAAGCTTCATTTTTAACCCCTTTTTCTTTCAATTTGTTTTCAATAAAGTCGACCAAGTACGGATCAATGTCCACAAGATACTCTACCCAATAGATGCGCTCATCATGACCCAATTGCGGATGCTGACGGCACTTCACGGCATCTTTGCCTGTAATGAGAATGATATCTTCCTTGGCGTCTTTAAACGGATTTGTATCAAACGCGAAGTGGTCGCCGAGTTCAACCATTTCACCTTCAATGTCATGAGCTCGAAGCATCGCAAAGAAGCGCCCCGGTGCAGCGATGCCGGCAGCCGCACGAACGGTTTTACCACTGGCTGCCAATTCATCCAAGTTAAGCGTCTTCGTACCGTCTAAAGAACGTGCCAAGCCTAAGACAGCAGTCGCGGCAAATCGAGGCGTACGACTATCAAAGGTATCTTCGGTGGCGTTCAAAACAATGGCATCGACTTCATCTAAGCGAGAAGGCGGTTCACGCAAGGGGCCGGCGGGCAATACCCAACCGTTACCCAAACCGCGAGCGCCCACAACGGCAATTTCCACGTCACGAGCAAGACCGTAGTGTTGAAGACCATCATCACTGATGATGAGGTCACACTCAGGGTACTTATCCAAAATCAAGTGAGCTGCCGCAATACGGTCGCGAGCCACAGCCACAGGAACACCCGATTGCTGAGCAATCAAAAGAGGTTCGTCACCCACTTCGGAAGCGGGGCTCGTGGGCGTGACCATCTTCGGCAATTCATCTTTGCGACCAAAACCGCGAGAGATGACGGCAGGGTGATAACCACGATGAGCTAGTTCCTTTACTAAAGCAATGGTCACAGGCGTTTTGCCGGTGCCACCCACGTAAATATTGCCGACCACAAGAACCGGGACGGGTAACTTTTTAGGAACGAGCTTTTGACGGCGGTTATGACTTGCCCAAAGAAAAGCGACGGAAAGAGGACTGAGCGTGCAGGCAAGAAGACCTTTTTTGGTCCACTGACGATGCAACCAAGATTCGATACTAGCGCGCATTGAATCCTCCGTTTAAAAGAGTGGGAGGAAGCAAACGTATCGGTACGGTACTGTCTGAAGACATGTGTGTAGAGAGAATGATCTCATGAAAAACATTAACTAATTAATGATACACAAAAACTATGACTTTTCCTTGACAGAATGACGACTTTTTAAAAAAGTTTTGCACAATAACTTTTCCTTTTAAATTTAACGACTTAGGGTATCGACAAAAAGTTGTGAACAATTATTGTGTAAAAGTAACAAAAAATGACACCCTGATGATGCCTAAGGTCTCAATTCTTCAAGCTTTTCTTTAATTGCCTAAAAAATACGCACGTCCTGTAAGTGATTGTTTTTGTTGAGGGCGACTTTTGGAATCTGTGAGGTAGATTTTCCAGACTCGGTATACTTTCAGGCATAACTATTTTTCGCTGATGATTCATGTTTTATCAAGAGCAAGTTCATTCTTTTGCGCCGAACCCGATTTGGACCGTCACGGACTTAAACCGTGCGGTCTCCTCGTGCTTGGAAGCCAATTTCCCGCCTTGTTGGGTCAAGGGGGAAATTCGGGGACTGACGATGGCAGCCTCAGGCCACTGGTATTTCACCCTTAAAGACGAACATTCTGAAATCAGCTGTGCGATGTTCGCAGGGGCCAATCGTCGAGTGACCTTTCGCCCCAAAACGGGCGACCGGGTTGAAGTCCGAGGGCGCGTGAGTATTTATGCGTCACGCGGCTCCTATCAGTTAGTCGTTGACGCTATGCGCCATGAAGGTTTAGGTGAACTCTACGCACGCTACTTAGAGCTTAAAGCTCGACTTCAAGCCGAAGGTTTTTTTGATCCATCACGAAAAAAGGCCATTGCCCGCGTCAATTTCAAAATTTGCGTGGTAACAAGTCTTAAAGCCGCCGCTCTTCATGACGTCATTCGTACGTTGAAACTTCGTGCCCCTTACGTTCAAATCACGGTTTTCCCAACGTCTGTTCAAGGCGCAGAGGCTCCGGCTGAAATTGTGAGAGCGCTTTTGCGTGCCGATCAATCCGAGGGGGATGTCGTCTTATTGGTTAGAGGTGGGGGTTCACTTCAAGACCTGTGGGCGTTTAATGATGAGCGTGTGGCAAAATGCGTGGCCCAAATGAATAAGCCCGTGATCTCCGGAGTCGGTCACGAAAGCGATGAAACGATTGTGGACTATGTTGCAGACCTCAGAGCGGCAACGCCCACGGCCGCTGCACAAGCGGCAACTGAGGACCAAGAGGTGCTATTTCAAGACCTCGATCACCGCTACCAAACGATCGCCCATCTCATGAGTCTGCGTTTGAAGAGTTTGAGGCAAAGAGTGTCACTTTTACGTCAAGCGATTCCCAATCCTAAATTGCGCCTTCAAGCGCAAGCGGATCATTTCCGTCGTCAAAAAGGATTATTGGAGACATTTTTTGTTCAGCGTCAATATGAGCCCAAGAAATATGCGCTAAATGAAACGAAAAACGACCTCCACGCGCTTTTTAAAGAGTCCTTGAGCGAGAGGGCATTGGCACTTCAATACAGCAGCAGATCGCTTTTGAGTCCCTCTCAGGTGATTTCGGGTTACAGAGAAAGCGTCAAACGCAATCTGGCTTTCATGACGCAAGCACAAATCGCAACGCTCAAACACGCCCGTGTGCGTTGGGAGCGCACACAAGCGCTCATGGTTGAAGCCAGCCCCGAAACGATATTGCAAAAAGGCTACACCTATGTGACGGGAGACGATGGTCGCTTGGTGAAGTCTTCTCAAGTAGGGGTTAATAGTGAAGAGCTCACCGTGCATTGGATTGACGGCGTGGTGGTTGCCAAGCCCTTGAAGGCAAAAACTATCAAGGCCAATGACTAGAACAATCGCTCACACTTAAGTGCAGAGCGTTTTGATATCATCAATGCGTTATACATTTTTCTGGAGAAAGACCATGACTTTTGAACTTCCTCGCTTGCCTTATGCCAAGGATGCATTTGGCGATGTGATTTCCGCAGAAACGTTTGATTATCACTACGGCAAGCACCATCAAACCTACATCACGAACTTGAACAATTTGATCAAGGGCACGCCCTTTGATGCCATGGGTTTGGAAGAAATCGTGTTGGCAAGTGACGGTGTGGCTCCGGCGGTTTTCAATAACGCTGCTCAAACGTGGAACCATACGTTCTACTGGATGTGCTTAACGCCTAATGGCGCCGAAAAGCCCATGGGTGAGTTGTTAACGAAGATTGAAGAGAAGTGGGGCTCGTTTGAAAAGTTCCGCGAAGCTTTTGTGGCTCAAGCTGCCGGTAATTTCGGTTCCGGTTGGACGTGGTTGGTGTTGACCCCTCAAAAGGAATTGGCAATCGTCAATACCTCGAACGCAGGTTGCGCTTTAGCCTCTGACGATGTGCCTTTGTTTGTGGTTGACGTTTGGGAACATGCTTACTATATCGATCACCGCAATGCACGTCCGGCTTATTTAAATGCTTTGTTTGATAAGCACTTCATTGACTGGGAATTCGTTGCTAAGAATTACTACAACGCAAAGTAACGAGTACTGTTCTCTTAGAAACATTAAAGGCCATCAAATTTTCGGTGGCCTTTTATCATGAATCTGGTTTTTTAATCTTCTGCGGAATTTTTCGTGGGTTTTGAAATTTTCTCTGCACGGCGAATTTTTGTTTGCAGAGCAATGCCGTGGCGCTTATACCACCCGGAGGGTACTTCGAGGGCGTAGCGAACCGGAACAGGGCTACAGTGCAAATCAAGCATGTTCGCTTGCATGCCTTCAAATCTTACCAATTGATCATTTTCATCGAAAAAGCCGACATCCAAATCAATGGGGGTACCTTTCATCCAAAAGCACACTTTACGCATCGGTTCAAAGACAAAGAGCATACCCTTGGTATCGGGTAGATGTTTGATGCCTTGAAGGCCTTTGGTATGTTCTTGGCGTGTCTGAGCAACGCCCACATCAAGTACATGATCACCCACCGTAATTTTCTCCGCCTGAGCGAGCGGTGCTACTACGGCAAGCGCGCAAGCAAGGGCGAAGGATCTTCGTTGAAAAAGGTCAAAAAAGTGGGTGCTATTGTTCATTGCGTTTCTTCTTCTCTTTCTACCGGCAACACACGTGTAGTATGCCAACCATGAGGGGATTGTTGCAGTTCAAACTGAACCCGTTGGTTATTACGAAGTGTTTTAGGACCGTTGCCTTCAATAGTGCTGAAATGAACAAAGACTTCCAGATCTTGATCGTCAGGGACAATGAAACCGTAACCTTTCGCATTGAAAAACTATTTTACCTTGCCTAGATACATAAAAGGTCCTCCTTTAGTGTAATCATGTTCAAAAAGGTTGAGCATTATGTTTATTATTCTTAAGTTCCACTATAGGGCCTTTTCTATTTAAGTGTTGAAAAATATTGAGGTTTTTGATCGTGAGAGAATGTTTTTGTATTGAATGAAAAATTTACTTGCCACAAGGCTTATCAAGCCTTCATAATTAAAAGGTTAGGACTTATTTTTTAAGAAAGACTTTCATGCAATCCGTAAACGAAGAATTAGCCAAAGACATTTCAATGAGTTTCCCGGAAGACATCTGGGCTTTAAATCCGATTGAACGTTATTTGCGCACGCGTACCGCCACTGAATTTTGCACGTTGGATGAGTCGCGCTACTTTATCCGTGCCGTTTTACCCGTTCCCATCAATTACGAAAAAGATGAGTTTTTATGGGGTGTTTGGTGCGAGGTGAGCCGCCATGATCACGACCGTTACGTCAAGGCTTATGCCGAAGGTGCTTTGGGGGATTTGGGCGTCATTAAAGGATGGTTGGCTAACGACTTGCCCGTCTATGAAGAGGCGGTGGGCTTGGAGATTGAACTTCATTGCTCTCAAGAAGAGCGTCCGCGCGTGGCGGTTTTATCCGATTCTGTTTTAAAGACCGAGCAAGACGAAGGTATTGATCGCACTCGTCACGAAGAAATCGATACGATTTTGTTCGGCGATGACGAAGAAGACGAAGCGTTCGAAGACTGATACTTTCCGAATACAAAAAATCCTTGGAAAGCACTGTTGCTGACCAAGGATTTTTTCTAGTGCGCCCGACAGGGCGCACTGCTGGTGGTGTAAGTCCACCGATTC
>CAJLGW010000048.1 GCA_905206345.1 uncultured Sutterella sp.
ACATCAATTGCACTTCGTTTTTGAATCCGGGATTGTTTGAGTGCGTTCGCCCTGTTTTATGACGTACTAATAAGATTTTTGAAAATTTTTAAAGAAACACAAAAACTCATTATTCAAGGCAGTGAAATGAGGAAGATGAACTTTTGAGTGTAAAGAAAAGGTCCTACAAACTGCTTCGTAGGACCCTTGTCGAATCGATCAAGTATTACTTCGTACCGATATTGATCTTTGCCTTTTGGAAAAGCTCTTGAATGTTGGCTTGAACCTTCGTTTGAACCAACATGTTACGGTAGTGTTCCTTGCTCTTATCGTAGCTCGGGAAGAGTTCAGCCTTACGGGAGTCATCAACCTTGATGATGTGGAAGGCACCGTTAGTTTGAATCGGCACTTCGGTGAACTTACCCTTTTCGGTAGAGCGGATGGCATAACCGATCATTTGCGGGAAGTTGGCAGCAGAAGCCCACTTGTCAATCTTGCCACCGTTACCCTTGGTGCTTTCATCAAGAGAGTACTTCTTGGCAACCTTATCAAACTTGTCGCCGTCCTTTAAGTCTTCAACGACCTTCTTGGCATCGGCATCGGTCTTAACCGTGATCACAGAAATCTTGTATTCACGATCGCCATAGGCCTTCTTTTGGTCATCGTAGAACTTCTTGACGTCAGCGTCTTTGACTGGGTTCTTCTTAGCGAAGTCTGCGATCAAGGCGTTGATCAAAACGTTGTCACGAGAGGCTTCGATAGCGTCCTTCACATCGGAGCGTTGAGCAAGCTTCAAACGATTGGCTTCTTGCAACAACACTTCTTGTTGGATTAATTGGTTGCGGACTTGCACTTCCAATTCAGACGTACGCTTTTGGCCGTTCTTGACGATTTGCTTAATGATCTTTTCTTGCTCTTGAACAGAGATCGTCTTGCCGTTAACGGTGACAGCCGTTGGGGCAGCCAAGGCAAAGGTGCTGGCGATTGCTAAAGAGACACCGACGACTAAAGCTTTATATTTCATAAAAACCTCTGGTTTAAATTTAAAAATAGTTATTTTGTATTTTGCGCCACTTGAGCATATTTGGCTACATAGAATCCAAGGCCGATTGTAAATAAGAGTGTCAATCCCAACAAGCCAAAGAGCTTGAAATCAACCCAAAGATCCATGCTGCAAGTGTAGGCAACAATTAAGTTAATGATACCGACAGCGACCAAAAAGAGAAGCGTCCAGTTCTCAACGTTTTTCCAAGCCGCCAGAGGCATCTCAATGCCCTGAAAGACGGCCTGAATATAAATTTTACCCTTCATGCGACCAAATAATAAAATGCCCGCAAAAAGCCAGTACAAAAGCGTGGGTTTCCATTGGATGAATTCAGGCTTTTGCAACACAATCGTCAAGCCCCCGAAGATCACCACTAAAGTCGTTGAAAAGATTGCTATTTTTGAAGGCTTTTCACCCTTCATGACAATCCATCCCATTTGCAAGAGGCTCGCTACGACAATCACAATGGTAGCCGCAACGATAGGAATAATCTCGTGATTAACCGGAAGGTAATTGGCAAGCGTTGCCGTATGAGACCCCGCTAATTTATAAGTCGCAAAGAAGCAAATAACGGGGAGTAAATCAAATAAAGCTTTCACAGTAAAAGGTGCTTAAAGCAAAAATAGTCAATGAGTTGAACTATAACGAAAGTTTTACTTTAACGCATTTGGGGCTAATACTTGGATACATTTTGCTTTTAAAACTAAGACAAACTCCTCTAAACTCTACAAACAAGTTAAAAAATCATTGCATTTTTCTAGAGGATCATTATCGTGAAACCCTTGAAATGGCTAATTGTCGGTGGCGTGGCAGTCGCATGCATTGCCGGTACGACTTATATTATGCAAAAGGATTCCAGTACAACTATGACGCAAACAGCTCAGCAAGTGGCTCAAGCAACAAAACTTCATACCGTTGAAGGTGTGACGGAGTATCAATTAGAAAACGGTCTCAGAGTGTTGTTATTCCCTGAAGCCAGCAAACCCACGATTACGGTCAACATGACCTATTTGGTCGGTTCCCGTCACGAAGGTTACGGTGAAACGGGGATGGCTCACTTGCTCGAACATTTGATGTTTAAGGGTTCGACCAACTATCCGACGCCTACGAAAGAATTTACGAAGCGCGGCTTCCGTATGAACGGCTCCACGTGGCTTGACCGTACGAACTATTTTGTGTCTTTCACGGCCACGGAAGATAACCTCGATTGGGCGCTCGGCTGGAGTGCCGATGCGATGGTTAATTCCTTTATCGCTCAAAAAGACCTCGATACGGAAATGACCGTTGTGCGCAATGAGTTTGAGATGGGAGAAAACAATCCCATCAATGTCATGATGAAGCGTATGCAATCGGTCTTATTTGACTGGCATAACTACGGTAACAGCACGATTGGTGCTCGCAGTGACATTGAACACGTCAAAATTGAAAACTTGCAAGCGTTCTATCGTCGTTACTACCAACCCGATAATGCCGTCTTGATGGTCTCGGGTAAGTTTGATGAGAAAGAAACGTTAGAGAAGATTGAAAAGATCTTTGGTGCAATTCCGAAGCCCACGCGAGAATTGCCGAAGCTTTGGACGGAAGAGCCCGTGGCTGACGGCGCTCGTCACTTTGAAATTCGTCGCTCCGGCGAAATGAAGGTTGTGAGCGTCGGTTACCGCATTCCTGCCGCTTTGCACCCGGATGCTCAATTCATTAATTTAGGTGCCGATGTTTTGGGTGACACGCCTCGCGGTCGCTTGCATAAAGCCTTGGTTGAAACGGGGATTGCCACGCAAGTCTTTGCTTGGCCCATGCCAGGCTATGCTCCGGGTTTTGCCATGTTCGGTGCCGTGTTAGCCAAAGACGGTGACCATGAAAAGGCAGAAAAGATTTTGATTGAAACGGTGGAAAACACCTTTAAGACCGAAGCATTGAAAGAACAAGAATTGGCATTGATGGCGCGTGAAGAAAAGACGCTTTACGAGCGCATGTTTGCCGATCCGGAAGTCTTTGGTGTGGACATCTCTGACTACATTGCTTTGGGGGATTGGCGTTTATTCTTCGTGCATCGTGATGCATGGGAAAAGATGACGCCTGAAGAGGTGAGCACCGCTTGGAACAAGTACTTCGTGCGTGACAATCGTGTGGTGGGTGTGTTCTTGCCTGACGATCAACCGCAACGCGCTCAAATGTCGGCGGCTCCCACGTTGGATGAAGTGTTATCTAAGTACGAATTTAAGAGCGAAGGTCAAAAGGCTGAAGTCTTTGATGCGACGCCTGATAACCTCAATGCCCGTACGCAACGCTTTACGATTGGGGACGTGAATGTTGCCTTGTTGCCCAAGCAAACGCGTGGCGAGACGGTGGTCGTTCGCATGAACTTCCGCTACGGCAACTACGAAAGCCGTGCCGGGCAACGTGCCGTGGCAAGTCTCATGAACGCCATGTTTGAGCGTGGCACGAAAGAAAAAACTCGTGCTCAAATCAATGACGCTTTCACGCAATTGCAAATTGACGGCGATGTGGGTCAATACACAACGACCCGTGAACACTTAGCAGACTCTTTAGCCTTGATGGTGGAAATGTGGAGCGAAGCCTCCATGCCCACGAAGGACTTTAATGAATTAAAGGCGGAGTATGCGAACCACATCCAATCCCGCTTGGACGATCCGCGTGTATTGGCTAGTGATGCCATCACAGAACATTTCAACCACTATCCCAAGACCGATGCTCGCTATCGTTTAACGAGTAAGGCTTTAAAGGATGCGATTGACACGACGTCCTTGGAAGAAGTGAAGCGCTACTACGAAACGTCCTTTGGTATCAATCGTGGTGAAATCGCCATTGTTGGTGACTTTGATGCCGAGGCCGTGCGTGCTCAATTGGAAACGCTTTTAAAGGCAAAGACAAGTAAGGTCGCCTATGAACGTGTTGTTCGTGAACACGCGGATATTGCACCGACCCGCATCATCATTGATACGCCCGATAAGGAAAACGCAACGATTGTGGCGCGTTTTGCTTTTGCCGGTCACAAAGATGATGAAAATGCGATTGCTATGCATGTCGCCAACTGGATCTTTGGTGGAAGCACCGGGTTATCCAACCGCTTGATGATGCGTTTGCGTCAAAAAGACGGTTTAAGTTACGGGGCCGGCAGCACGGTAATGTTGCCGCCTTTTGGTAACGAAGCCTATTGGGCCATGCAAGCCATTTTGGCACCGCAAAACCTTCGTAAGGCAGAGCTTGCCCTTTATGAAGAAATCGACCGAGTGATTAAGGACGGTTTCACGCAAGAAGAGTTGGATGAAGCCAAGAAGGGTTACATTGACTATCGAAACGTCAATCGCAGTCAAGACGCATTGGTCGCCTCCCATTGGGTGGGCTTGATGCAAGAAGGCCAAGACTGGACGGAAGCCAAGCGCAATGACGAAAAAGTCATGAAGTTGACTTTAGATGACGTTAATAAGGCATTCCGCAAGATGGTTAAGCGTGACGGTTTGACCGTGGTGCTAGCCGGTGACCAAAAGAAGGCTAGCGAACAATAGTTTTGTTTAGCAGAAAAATTGACCGCAATTGTCTCATGATGGTTGCGGTCTTTTTAATTTGTTTACCTGATTGCGGCTATCACTTAAGAATGTGTTCGTTGCCCAGACGGGTGACAAGGAGCAATCGATCCTTGTGACCGATGCGGCCGGTATCGCTAACCGTGTACAGGGGACGTGATGGGTAACCACTCTACGCAAGCCTCTTTGGGTCTTCAGGCACAAAAGGGGATGACCGACGGTGGGAGTTCATTACGGTGCGACCTTAGGAGCAAACGGTAAGGAAGATCATAACGCTAAGCTCCTACTTCGCTTTAACATCTAAGGCTTAAACCTCCTTCATTGCTCCCAAAGGTTAAACGGCTTTTGGAAGCTTTTCTTTGCCCATTTTCTCCCTTAAAAATTCCTCATTGCATCAAGAAATGATGTAGTCGTTGCGATAATAATCCTAGAAAGAAAAGCCAATCTAAAGGAGAAAAAGGTTATGTTAATTAGTGCTTTTTGTCGTCCTTTCATCAAGGACGAAGATCGTTGGATCGGTGTTCCGAGTGCTAATCAAGTGGACGTTGAAGTGACGGCCGGTTTAATCAAAAAGTACCTTGCCAATGCAACGGCTCATCGTCCTTTGCAAATTTTGGTTCACGGTTTTTCGCCCTCCGGCATCCGTGTGATTGTTGAAAATTTGGTTGATGACATGAAGGCCCTTCAAGTGACGGTGAATGTGGACTCTGACCAACTCAAGATGGGTTTGGCCATGAACGACATTGTTGTCATTGATGCCACGTATCCTGATACGTGGGGACGTCGAGTTTGGGAGATGGCAAACGATGAATTGTTAGGTCACAAAGGCGTCATTATTTGGATGAGTACAGGGGATGAAGCCCCTGAGGTTGTTCGCTCAGACATTCGTATTAATTTAACCAAAATGAGCCACAATGAGGCCTACCGAGAGCTGAAGTCGCTTTTTGTCAATGCCAATGCGTGCTTCATTGATAAGTTGGTGCGCTCGAGCAAAAAAGATATTTGGGAAATTGATGAACTCGTCCGACTTCTCAACCTTGAGCGCTTAGATAGTTTTAACCTTGCTGCCTACGACACGGTTTTTGGCATCGACACAAATCCCTTGGATGTAGATGACTCAAACGGTTGTCTTGATGACGATGAAGACGAGGATGATGAGTTTGAGCTCGGTGAAGAAGATGACGAAGACAATGAAGAAAATGAAGTAGAGTCAGACGATGAGTCCAACAAAAAGGATGATGAGTTCGATCTCTAATCTTTAAAGTATTAGGGCTTAACAGTCAAAAACCACTTCAATATCAACTTGAAGTGGTTTTTGGCCTCTTGCGAATGATCTTATTAGGCTACAGCGAAGGTTTCGCCTTGGATTTGGACTGAACCCGTGGCGGCAGCCTCTTTCGTGATTTCCACCAAAGCGATCGTTTGATCGGCGCTCGTGATGCTCATCACAACATTGCCGGCAGGTAATGCATCAACAAAGATGTCTTCATTGGGCTTTAACGCTACGGCCTTTTCAATCGTTGCGCGATACATACGGCGAGGCGTGGTGCCGATGTGTTGAACGCGAGAAATCACTTCTTGACCGGGGTAGCAGCCTTTATTGAAGACCACACCGCCCACCAAATCCAAGTTGATCCATTGAGGGATAAACGCTTCTTTGGTCGAAAGCCCCACCCAGGGAAGGCCTGCCATCACATCGCTTGCAAACCAAAGACCGTCATCGTCATTGGGATGAACGAGAGCGTCAATGGCGCTTTTTTCACCCACAAGCATAGCGCGTTGATGGCCATCGGCATCAGCGACTCGAGCAACAGTGATATTGCCATCGAGACTGATTTCGTCCATGGCGGGAAGAGTAATTTCAGGGTCAATCATGCCGGCAACGGCCATTTCATCAGCAACACGAAGCGTTACATCGCTTCGCAAAATGAACATCGAGAAGCGCTTCATAAAGCCTTCAAGAAGGTCTTGAGCCATGACTAAGTAAAGCGCATCGTTGCGCTTAAAGATACGCATCAAGCTTAAGATACGGCCTTGAGGTTGGCAGTAGGCAGCTAAACGGAAGGATGAACCAATATTTTTGATGCTATTGGTTAATTGTCCGTGAACAAAATCAACGGCGTCTTTACCCGTGACTTCAATTACGCACAGTTCCGGCAACCAAGTGGCCGTGCGTTTTAATTGAAGGGAGTCCGTTGACCAAGTGCCAAAATTTTGTGCATGCATAGGTAAGCCATTTCAAAAAATCGAATTCAGCTGATATTATGGAGGATTATCGTTTTTTGTGTAGTCTCTTTTGTTCATTATGGACATTCCTTATTTGAAATCGTGGGTCGGCGGTGGTGTTGCCGGTAGCTTAGCCGGTGCCGTCATGATGTTGTCAGCTTTTTATTTCATTAACGATATTGACATCGACGCTAAAGTTCTTAACGACAAGGGACAAGTGATTGTCGATATTCCGCAAGGCACGCCCGGAGTTGGCATTCCTGCCGTTTTAGAAAAAGCCGGTGTTGAGGTTTCCCCCTTCTTTTTTAAAGTGGCACTCCAATTAACGGGGGCTGATCGCAATTTGCACGCAGGGCTCTATAGCATCACCGAAGACGATACCGTGATGTCGATTACTCGGCGCATTGCCGATGGGGATGTTTTAATGTTGGCTTGGCGCTTAGCCGATGGTGCGACCCAGTGGGATATGCGTCGAACGCTTAACTCCATTGAGAACATTAAGCATGATTCTGCACAAATGACGGTCGATGAAATCATGATGTCGATCGGCGCAACAGAGGATCATCTCGAAGGGCTTTTTGCGCCCGATACCTATCACTTCCGAGCTGGCGTCAGTGATCTCACGGTTTTGAAAAAAGCCTATACGCGTCAAAAAACGATTCTAGGGATTGAGTGGGATCAACGCTCGTCCGATTGCGCCGTGAGCACGCCCTATGAAGCCTTGATTTTGGCAAGCATCATTGAGCGTGAAGTCGGTCGCCCTCAAGATCGATTGATTGTTGCGGGCATTTTCACGAACCGTCTTCGTATTCGCATGCCGCTTCAAACCGATCCCACGGTGATGTACGGGGAAGGGGAAGAGTTTGAAGGACGATTGCGCAAGCAACACCTCACGCACGAAACGCCCTACAATACGTATCGATTTGTCGGTTTACCGCCCACGCCTATCGGAAATCCGACGCGTGAAAGTATTCATGCAGCGTTGCATCCGGCCAAAACCAATTACCTCTATTTCATCAATAAAGATAACGGCGATTTAGTGCCCAGTCGCACGCTTGAAGAACATAACCGTGCGGTTGATCTTTATATTCGCAAAAAAGGACAATGATTATGAAGGGACGTTTTATTACGATCGAAGGCATCGACGGTGCCGGCAAGAGCACGCAGGTTGATGTGATCGAAAACACCCTTCGCGCCCGTGGCATTGAAGTGATTCGTACGCGTGAGCCAGGGGGTACGCCCTTATCGGAAACGATTCGCCAACAGCTCTTGTCCGTTCCTATGGATCCGTCCACCGAAACGTTGCTCTTTTTTGCCGCTCGTGCCGAGCACTTAGCTAAAGTGATTCGACCGGCGCTTGCGCGTGGCGCTTGGGTATTAAGCGATCGTTTCACTGATGCAACCTATGCTTATCAAGTGGGTGGCCGCGGGTTTCCTGCTGAAAAAGTCGAAGCCTTAGAAGCTTGGACGCACGGCGACTTGCAACCCGATTGCACGATTTTATTTGACGTGGCACCGGAAGTGGCTGCGCAACGCTTGGCAGCTGCTCGTCAATTGGATCGTTTTGAAAAAGAAAACTTGGACTTTTTCACGCGTGTTCGTAATGCTTACTTGACGCGCGCTCGCCAAAATCCGGAACGCTTTTTGATCGTCAATACCGATCGTGATCGTGAAGTGATTTCTAAAGAACTCTCGGAGCTTTTCTCAACATGGGGTTAAAGACTTGTCCTTGGTTAAGTGACTTATCGGAAGCGCTCGCAGAGGCTCGTGAGAATCTTCCGAACGGTCTGTTGATCTACGGCCCGAAAGGGATCGGTAAGATCGAGTTGGTGATTCGCTTTGCGCAAAGCCTATTCTGTGAGCACCCCAATGCTGACGGAGAGCCTTGCGGAGAGTGTAAGGGCTGTCGCATGGCGCTTGCCAAAACGCACCCTGACCTTCGTTATGTTTTCAGTGAAGTTGAAGCCATCACGCACGATGTGCCCTTTGAGCCACCTTCTAATGCCACAAAAGACCGTAAGGTTTATCGAGAAATTTTGATTCACCAACCGCGTGAATTGGCAGACTTCTTAAATTTGGCTCCGCACATTGAAAACGGTCGACGCATCGTCGTTGTGTATCCGGCCGATGCCATTCGAGCCGATGCTGCCGCGACTTTCTTAAAAAGCTTAGAGGAGCCGCCTGAGCGCACAACGTTTTTATTAGTCGCCAATGACTTGGATCGTGTTTTACCGACGATTCGTTCTCGTTGCCGTTTACTGCGCGCGAAAGCTCCCACTCACGAAGAAGCGCTTCAATGGTTAAAAGAAGAGGGGATTCGTGATGCTGATGAAGCCCTTATTCGAGCCGGTGACCGTCCTTACCTTGTGACGCAAGAAGAACGCATTCGAGAAATGGAAAATATTGATGCCAAAACGCGCGATCAGCTCTTAACGCTAGCCACCATTTCTCCGGAATCTCGCAAGGTGCTTTTAAAGACCTTACAAGACGGCATGAACATGGACTTAACTCAGTTGGCAGTGAAGGAAGGGCGAGTGGCTTTGCCGGTTTCCTCCGTTTTGCCCGTGTTGGAGCGTTGGGCTTACGATTTATGCGCTGTTAAAAGCGGGATGCCTGCGCACTACTATCCGACGCTTGAAAAACAAATGATGCGATTGGTTGAGAATGTTGATATTGATAAGCTCTTTAAGTGGAGTGACTCTTTAAAGCAAATCAAGCGCGTGGTCACTCATCCCTTAAATGCGCAACTCGTGGTGGAGCAGTGCCTTTTGAATTATCGAAAGGTCATGAATAATCAGACATTCGAGTAACATCGGAATGCAGTCTAGTAAGGCTGCATTTTTTTCATGGCCTTGGCGACTTCACTTTCTTCAGGTGTCAAGTAGCGGCTCGTCGTGCCAACAGAGGCGTGGCCCATGGCATTTTGAACGACATTGACGGGCATGATTTTTAAGGCACTTGTGGCAAACGTGTGACGCAACCAGTGGGTGGAACTCGCTCTGAATTTGGCGGCATCCATCGGGTGCTCGCCTTGAATGTCTCTTGCGCAATCTTCAAAAAAGTCTAAAAGCGTACGATAAAGCCCCGAGCGGCTCAAGGCCGTCACACGCGCCTGCCCTTCTTTTAAGACCGTTTTGCGGCCTCGACCTAACGAAGCCAAGAGGGGCGTGTCCGCTGGGCAAAGACCGATGCCCGGTAAATTGCGCCAATAAAGGTAATGGTTAATGAGCGCCAATTGCTCTTTTTGCAAGGGTAAACGTCGTATCTTATCGCCCTTACCTAACACTTCAATGACGGTAATCGTTTCATTGTCAATGCGTCGCTCCACAATCCAAGAGGCGCGAGACTGGAGCATTTCCGAGGCACGAAGTCCAAGACCCTTGCCCAGCATCATGATGACGGCTAAACGCGCATGACGTTCATCGTCTTCTTGCGCTTCAAAAAAGCGATTGACGAGCAACCATTGATCGGGCGTAAAGGAGCGATCTGCGTATTCTTTAGGTGCTCCTTCGCCTTCCAAGAAGGGGACTTTGCCCGAAATCTGATCAAAGGGGTTATAGATGATGTAGCCCGTTTTCTTTAAAAAGTTAAAGAGTTGGCGAATGACCGTCATAGAGAGCTTGCGTGATCCTTGAGAGAGCGCTGCATTAAAGGGGCGCCATTGGGGATTGTCACGCGTTAAATTCTTAGGACCAATCCAATCGTTTTGAGGACAATGCCAGCGCTTGGACCATTCGTCATCGTTTAATCGACCGAGTTGCTCAAGCCATCTCAAATAGCCCGAAGCCTCTTCGAGCCCCACAGAACTTAACGCAATGTCCTTTTCAACCGTGCACCACAATAAAAATCGTTCGGCTTCTTTCCGATAAACCCCCAATGTATTGGTATTGTTAGCGCGAGCAGCAAGCCAAGCCTTAAGTGCTGAGAGGTCATCGGTGGCCTCTAAGCTTCTTAAATGATCAGCGGCACGGTTGGTACCGGTTTTACCGTCAAGTCCCACGCCTAATTCAATACGTTCCAGAGGAACAATTTTGGGGTTAGGGGGAGGCAACTCTTTATTTTGATCGTTTTGAAGTTTAGGTTTTCTTCCACGGTGACTAAAAAGCCCATGTTGAGTGAGCCAGTCAATGTAGGCATCTTTTTCTTCTTTTGATAGTGAGAGTCCGTTATTGTCCTCTGTTTTCAATGCCTTAGCGAGGTCGCCGATTGTCACAATTTGGCAACGCAAAGCCTTGAGCGAAAACACATCACTCATCACGTCAACCAAAAGTGTTTTCTTGGATAAGGTCTCGGGGATCGTATCCTGTAAGGATAAATAGGCCATCTCGTCTAGCTTGTCTCAAAATTGTTGTTTCTAATTCTAGTGACAGTTGTTAAGATTGTTCAACCGAATACAAAAATATCGTAGTCTTTTTATGTTACGTCGTTTAATCATCACTGCCGTTGCGATGGTAGTCATCTTTCTGTCGGCCCTTGGGGTCGAGTCACTTGTGATTGATGACCATAGCTCCATTCTTCGCCAAACACTGACCACGCCGGTCGAACGCTTGATCAATCAGCCGCGTGAAGACAGCAACCAAGTGGTTGTCGCGATTGACAATCATATTGAGCCATATCTCATTGATAACTTCATTGCGCCGACCTTTGATGCCATTAATGAAGCCTTTAATGCCGAAGGTAAGTTTTTGGTACTTAAGCACTTGGATCGATTAACGATTGAAGATTTGCTTCAGGACGGTTTGATTGACTTCTTAATCAGTGGCCCGGACTTTTACGCCAATCTTTCGTTTGAAGATCGTGTGAAGCCCATGTCCATGCTTTGGCGCCCGCAGGCCTCTTCGCCCGGTCACTCTATGGCTTCCACGATTGTTGTGCGCCATGACAATGACAAGCTCTATACGTTAAACGACATCGCTCACACGGGCGTGAAAATTAAAGGTGTGGCCAAGACTTCTTTTGCGGGCTTTTTAGCGGCTCAAGACCCCTTTGCCAAGATGGACTATCCGTTCCAATTGTTATTTGATTCGGCAACCTTTGCTTCTTCCAAGAGCCCCTTGGAAGTGTTAAATGATGTGAAGTACGGCTACACCGATGTGGGGATCGTGCCGGCATGCCAAATTGAGTACTACATGTCAAAGAATTTGGCTCACTTAAGTGACTTCCGCGTGATTAATCCGCAACCCGTGGATGAATTGGCATGCCAACACTCGACTCAAACCTTCTCAAGCATTGTTTTAAGTTATCAAAAAGACACCAATGCCAACATGGTGCTCTCTATGAATAACATCGTGGTGGGGATGCGTTTAAAGGACGGCGTGACTTGGAGCTTGCCCGATAACCCGCGTTCGCTCTACGATATGCTTTATCGCTTAAAGCTTGGACCCTATAGCGACATCACTTATTCGACCTTAAATCGCATCTTCCAAGAAAATCGTATGGTCTTCATCATGGGGATTTTCTTACTGGTGGCGGGGCTTTTTTATAACCTCATCATTTCCGTTGAAGTGGCAAGCCGTACCCGTGCGCTCCAAAAGACGCTAACGGAAAAAGAAGCGTTGGCCAAGCAACAAGAGCAAACCAACGAATACATTGCCCGACTTGAACGCACGGGGATTGTGGGGCAGATGTCGAGCATGATTGCCCACGAATTAAAGCAACCGTTGGGAACGATCTCCAATTACACTCGTGGTCTTTTGCGTCGTATTGAACGTCATCAAGCCGATGAAGAAACCATCGTCAAGATTCTTAAAGAGATTGAATACCATAACGATCGTGCCGCCGACATCGTTGATCACGTTCGCAGTTACGTGAAGTCTCACGATGTTAAACGTGAAGACCATAACCTTCGCGACATCGTCAATATGAGTGTGGAAACCTTTAAGAAGTCCGGTCGCAGTCAAGTACCGGTACGCATTGAAGGGGAACGTGAAGCTTGGGTTGAAGTCGATGACTGGGAAGTTGAACTCGCTTTGATTAACCTCTTGAAGAACTCGGCCGATGCTTTCGCAGAACTTCATCCTGCCCGTTACGTTGAAGGCGAGTGCCTCATTCGAGTTCGTATTGAAGATCACGATGATACGTGGTGGATTCGTGTGATTGATAACGCAAAGCTCGTTACGAAGGAATTTACCAATGAGTTCTTCACGCACTTAGAGACTACGAAAGCTCACGGTTTAGGTTTAGGGTTAAGTATTGTGAGCTCTTTGGCAGAACGCCATGCCGGTCGAGTTTGGGCAGAGCCCAACGTGGGGCGAGGTGTGATCGTCACGATCGAGTTCCCAAAATCGATTTCAAAACTCGTTAAAAAAGAAGACAACTGATCTCCAACGAAAAAAGACCTAGAACTTCAAACATTCTAGGTCTTTTCGTTGGAGCGTCTGATTAGTTAAACGTAATGTCGTACTGCTCAGGCCCGTAGATGGATTCCACTTGAAGCGATACAGGGCATTGGATAAAGTTTTGTAAAAGATCCAACGCAGGGGCTTCGTCTTCTAAGAAAAGGTCAATGACGGATTGGCTGGCAATGATGGAAAATTCTTTGATTTCCGGATATTGACGCCACTCACGCAAAATTTCACGAAGAATTTCGTAGCACATCGTGCGACCCGTCTTAATTTCTCCACGACCGCCACACAAAGGGCAGGGTTCGCAAAGAATGTGAGCTAACGAATCACGCGTGCGCTTGCGTGTCATTTCAATGAGTCCAAGTTCCGTGAAGTCACTCATCGTACAGTGCACACGGTCACCTGCCATTGCCTTTTGAAGTTCGGCTAAAACGGCTTGACGATGGGCGTCACGCTCCATGTCAATGAAGTCGATAATGATGATGCCGCCCAAGTTTCTCAAACGAAGTTGACGGGCAATGGCGCGAGCCGCTTCCAAGTTGGTTTTAAAAACGGTATCGCTAAAGTCGCGCTTGCCGACAAAGCCACCGGTATTGACGTCAATTGTGGTCATGGCTTCGGTTTGGTCAAAGACCAAATAGCCACCCGACTTCAAATCAACGCGGCGCGCCAAGGCTTGTTCAATCTCTGCTTCAATTCCGTATTGCTCAAAAAGCGGAATCTCACCCGTATAGAGCATGATCTTATCTTCGGCGGTGGGCACAAAGATATTGGCAAAGTGTTGCAGGCGGTCAATGTTGTTGTCCCACGCATGAATAAGGACGTGAGACGTGTTTTCCGTCACCATGTCACGAAGGGCACGCTCTTCTAAGTAAAGATCTTGGTAAAGCAAAGAGGGGGAAGGGCTTCGAGAAGCCTTTTCTTCAATCTGAGCCCAAAGACGAGACAAATACTTCATGTCGGCGATGAATTCTTCGGCAGTGGCCCCTTCGGCACAGGTTCTGACAATGTAGCCGAAGTTATTGCCTTCGGTCTTCACGGACAAAATGAGTTCTTTTAATCGATCGCGCTCGACTTCATCTTCAATGCGTTGGCTCACACCCACGTGCGGTTCTTTGGGCAATAACACAAGTTTGTGACCTGCCAAAGAAATGGTGGTCGTCAAACGCGCACCTTTGGTGCCGATGGGGTCCTTGGCCACTTGCACCATAACGGAGTCGCCTTCGTGCAAGATATATTCAATCGGGGTGTAGCTGCCGTCTTCTTTGCGGGCTGTGAAAATGTCATGAATGTGCAAAAAAGCCGAGCGTTGCAAGCCCACATCGACAAAAGCCGATTGCATACCGGGTAACACTCGGATGACTTTACCCTTATAGACGTTACCAACAAGGCCACGTTGTGCGCGGCGTTCAATGTGCAAATCTTGCAACACGCCGTCAACCATAATGGCTACACGCGTTTCTTGGGCAGTGCAATGAATTAATAAGTCTTCGCTAAGCATAAAAATCTCTCAAATCAATCTAATCATTTTATCAATAAAGGGGATTGGTTATCATTAAGAATTACTTAAAATCGAAGACAAAGGAAAGCTCATCAATCATCGGTTTAAGAACCGTTCTTGATGGGCTTAAAAGGTTAGACCGCAAAACTTAAAACTTAACGGTCAAGTACTTTTCAATTAGAGTAAGTGCTTACCGTCGCGAAACGTTTGAGCCTTGACCTTGGAGGTTTCAACCGGAACCAAGTCGTAGCCGATCACGCGATGGCCGTTGACTTGCGTGTAGAGCCACAAGTCCATGGATTGAGCGGCAGCAAAGGTCTTAAACTTACGGGTGGAGTTGCGTTGGTTAGCACTCATACCGGCGCATGTCTTATTCATTTCGGCGCTCGTAACGGCATGATCCTTGGAACTCATCAAAGCAAAGCTCATCAATTCTTCCATATCGGCCTTCACGGTCTTCGTCAAAATCTTAACTTCCATCGGCATCATGCGAGCGTTTTCTGTCTTTATGAAGTCTTCTTCCATGTCTTCAATCAAGTCCGTACAACGTTCAATTTATTCACTGCGCAAGTAGTCAATGGCGTTGTTACCGGCGCTAAAGAAGCTGTGAGGTGTGAATTCAGCACGGTAGGCAAACATGGACGGGGTACCGGCAAAGTGTTCCTTCGTGGCCGTCACCGGATCGTTGAAGGCCGAGCCCTTAGCGGGACGGTATATAGACGGATTGGCAAGGACGACCGATCGTCTTCCAAGCTTTGGTCAACGTCGGATTCTTCGTCAAATCCAAGACGTGAGAGACATGACTCATCGTACGGCAAACACCTTCAGAGTGACTATGATGGAACTTTTGGTCTTGACCGATATAGGTTTCGTATGAGCGCATAAGTTTCACCGCATCCTTCACACCCAACTTCTTGAAGGGCGTGATGCTGTACGGATATTGTTCCAGATCAGCGATTTCCTTACCCGTCAAATACTTCCAAGTGATGTTCACTGGGAGCTTGGTGGAAAATGCCGTACGTAATCCCAGTTCCAGGGAAAAGGCTCTTCACACTTTAGCGTGAAAACAACACAAAATTAGACTCACCTTGAATG
>CAJLGW010000049.1 GCA_905206345.1 uncultured Sutterella sp.
TTAATGTGATAGTCTGAATTCAGCCTCAAAATTGCACTTCGTATCTTAATCCAGGGTTAATTCATACTCATTTTTCAACAAAAAACACTTCCAATGCTTAAAATTACTGACAGATTTAATGCGAAAAGGATTTGAGCGTGAATACGACTTTTGCTCAAAAGAAAATCTTAGTTGTTGGCGATGCCATGTTGGATCGCTATTGGTTTGGTGACGCGAACCGCATTTCCCCGGAAGCACCCGTCCCCGTTGTTCGCATTATGCGTTCAGAAGATCGACTCGGGGGTGCCGCCAACGTAGCACTTAACATTGCTAGCCTTGGCGCCCAAACCCAACTTTTATCCGTGATCGGTTGCGACGAAGCCGGTGAAACCGTCGAGCGCATTCTTCACGAAAATAACATTACACCGCACTTGCACCGCGATCCTAAGATCAAGACCACGGTGAAGTTGCGCATCGTTGCCCGTCAACAACAAATGCTGCGTGCCGACTTTGAAAGTCGCCCCACAACTGAAGTGTTGGCCAATCATCTCTCTGCCTACGAAAACATCATCAATGACAGTGATGTCATCGTTTTGTCAGACTACGGTAAGGGTGGTTTGAATCACATCACGAAGATGATTGAATTGGCTCGAGCCAAGAATATCCCCATCATGATTGATCCCAAAGGTAACTGTTACGACCGTTACCGCGGTGCCACGTTGATTACGCCGAACCGTGCCGAGTTGGCCCAAGTTGTTGGTGACTGGGAAAGCGAAGAAGAGTTAACACAAAAAGCTCAGGCGCTTCGTCAAAAGTTAGACCTCACGGCCATTTTGCTTACGCGAAGCGAAGAAGGCATGACGCTTTACACCGAAGACGGTCAAACGTCAGTGCCCGCTCAAGCTCGCGAAGTCTTTGACGTCTCGGGCGCAGGCGACACGGTCATTGGCGTGATGGCCACGATGGTTGCCATGGGCAAGACTTTGCAAGACGCCATGCGCATTGCCAACCGTGCCGGTGGCATTGTTGTCGGTAAATTAGGTACGGCCACGGTGAGCTTTGAAGAGCTCTTTGCCGATGGCTACGAAGAACTTTCCTTGGAGATTAACAAGTGAGTATCGTTGTAACGGGCGCCGCCGGTTTTATCGGTGCCAATAATGTTTTAGCTTTGAACCAACGCGGCTACACCGATGTGATCGCCGTTGATAATCTCTCTAAGAGCGAAAAATTTCAAAATTTGGCCGAATGCCAAATCAGCGACTATTTCGATAAGCGTGACTTTATTGAATTGGTGAAGGCTCGCAAGATTGCCAAGCCCGAAGTCATTTTCCACCAAGGTGCGTGCTCGGATACGATGGAGTCTGACGGTCGCTACATGATGGAAAATAACTATCGCTACACGTTGGAACTCTTTAACTGGGCACAAGAATTGGGCATCCCCTTAATCTGTGCTTCTTCTGCTGCCACTTATGGCGCACACACGACTTTCATTGAAGATCGTCAATACGAAGGTCCTTTGAATGTGTACGGCTACTCCAAGTTCCTCTTTGACCAAGTGCTTCGTCACAAGATGGCCAAGGGTGAAGTGAAAGCCCCCGTGATAAACCTTCGCTACTTCAATGTCTATGGCCCCCATGAACAACACAAGGGCCGCATGGCAAGTGTCGCTTTCCACCAATTCTTCCAAATGCGCAAAGAAGGTCACGTGCGTTTGTTTGAAGGATGCTTGGGCTACGCCAACGGCGCTCAAGAACGTGACTTTGTTTACGTCGATGACGTGATTGCCGTGAATTTGCACTTCTTTGATAAGCCCGTTACCGGCATCTATAACTGCGGTACGGGTCGTGCACAACCCTTTAACGACGTTTCTTTGGGCGTGATTAATGGCTTGCGTGCCGCTGAAGGTCAAACGGCTTTGACTTTGGAAGAAGCCGTCAAACAAGAACTCATTCGCTACATCCCGTTCCCTGAATCTTTAAAGGGCAAATATCAAGCCTACACGCAAGCTAACTTAGAAAAGCTTCGTGCTGCCGGTTGCGATGTAAAGTTCCGCTCCGTGGAAGAAGGTACGCAAGACTACGTTCGCTTCTTACTTGAACGTTACCCCAACGTTGAAGACTCTTTGACGGTTGCAGAAGCCCGATGAGTTCTAAGGCTGCTTTTTTAGACCGCGATGGCGTGATCAACATTGATCACGCCTATGTGCATAAACCTGAAGAGTTCGAATTTATCGACGGTGTCTTAGAGGGCTGCGCAAAGCTTGTGGCCAAAGGCTTTAAATTGGTCATCGTGACCAATCAAAGTGGCATCGGTCGCGGTTACTACACCGAAGAGGATTTCCAGCGTCTGACCGATTGGATGAAGGGTGTTTTCCGTGATGCAAACGCTCCGATTTCGGCCGTTTATTTTTGTCCGCACCATCCTGAAAAAGCGCTCGAGGCTTATCGCTGTGAATGCGACTGCCGTAAGCCCCAACCGGGCATGCTTTTGACGGCACAAAAAGACTTGGATATCGACATGACGCAAAGCGTGATGTTTGGTGACAAACGAGGCGATATGCAAGCCGCCTTGGCCGCAGGCGTCGCTACCCGCATCTTGGTGGGTAAAGACGGCAAAAGTACGCCTGATGCCGTGCCCGAGAGCACAAACGTCGCCTTAAATCTTAAGGAAGGCGTCTCTTTATTTTTAGGAAAATAACGATGAGCACCCGATTACCTCCCCCGGAATTTGAAAACAAAATCACGGATTTTGAGCACTTAAATCGCCGAGCTCAAGCACTTCCTCACCCCGTGGTGATGACCAATGGTGTGTTTGACATTTTGCACCGCGGACACGTGACTTATTTGGCTCAAGCCCGTGCTTTGGGCGAAAGTTTGGTGGTGGCGATTAATTCCGATGCGTCCGTCAAGATGCTCGGCAAAGGCGATGAACGCCCCATTAACGCTCAAGAAGATCGCGCCGCGGTTTTAGCCGCGTTAGAGAGCGTTGACTTGGTAGTTGTTTTCGAAGACAAGGTACCTTTAAAGGCCGTGGAATTGGCTCACCCTGATATTTATGTGAAGGGCGGCGACTACCGCATTGAAGATTTGCCCGAAGCCAAATTAGTCTCAACGTGGGGCGCCAAAACGGTAACGGTGCAATTTGAACACCAACGTTCAACCACCGCGCTTTTGAATAAAATTGCGAACCTTAACGCGAAAAACAATTCGGTTAAATAAGAATTTTTAATTCTATTTCAATCTATATGTGCCTTCATTTTTGAGGGCACTTTTTATTTTTATTCAGTCCCAATCATTTCAATATCCTCAGCCTAGTTTGTAAATAACGCAAAATTACATTGTCCAATCTTCGTTTACACCCTCATTGAGCACTTTTATGATGAGAAAAGAGTATCGACTCTAACCTTTCTCAACTTATTGCTCAAGGTATTACCATGACTAGCAAGAAATGTTCCCCCCTGATGATGACAGCTCTTTTGCTTGCTCCTTTAGCCGCACAAGCCGCTACTGTTGAGCTTTACGGCTTAATTGATACGGGTTTGAAATTCAAAAAAATTGACGGTCAAACATCAACCGTTGAAATGGCCTCCGGTCAACGTTCTGGCAGTCGCTGGGGCATTGAAGGTACTGAAGCGATTAATGATGATATCAGCGTGGGTTTTGTGCTCGAAGCTGGATACGATTCCGACACTGGTGCACAAGCAGATGAAGATAGAATCTTCAATCGTAATTCCTATCTGTTCATTAAGCACGATGCCTACGGTACCGTTCGTCTTGGTCGTACTGGTGCATTAGTTGGTGGTTGCAACGGCGGTATGTTTGCCGGATCTGCAACCCCCTTTGGTATCACTTGGGGTTTGGCTGGTTCTAATAAAACTTTGCAAGGTGCTACGTCTCGCGTAGACAACTCCATCACGTACACTTCCCCAAAAATGGCTGGTTTCACCGGTTATGCACAATTCTCCAACGGTACCGATGGTGAAGATCACACTAGTGATGCCAATCAAAAACGCTACACAGCTTTAGGTCTTCGCTATAACAATGGTCCGTTAGACGTTCGCGCTGTTGTGGATCAAACTTTAGCAAATGGTCATTTTGATAAAGATGACCAAGTCACCGCTGGCATTACCGCCAACTACAAGTTTGACTTTGCTCGAATCTATACCACCTATCAATGGGCAGAAAATGTTGGCAAGATTGGCGATAAGGGAATTGCTCAGGCAACCAAGATGAAAGAGTCAGAATCTCACGCCTTCATTTTGACCGCGACTAAGGAAATCAATAGCATCGATTTCATGACGCAAGTTGGTTACGTTGTCGCTGAAGACAATAAAGGCAATGAATACGACCGAACGGGTCTTACCTTAGCGGCAAGCTACGACTTGAGCAAAAATGTCGATATCTACACGGCAGCAACCCACGTTTGGTACGGCAAGGACTTTGATAAGTCTGACAAATATGCTCAAACCGCTTTTGAATTAATGGCTGGTTTGCGCTATAGCTTCTAACAGCAATAAACCATCCTTCAAAAAAAGGAACACTGAGATGAAAAAATTTATTCTCGCCACAACAGCACTGTTAGCGATGACGACAAGCGCTTGGGCCTTAGAAAACACCGTCAAACCCACGATCACCGATTTAGGCGTCACGGCCCCTAAGAGCGCTCTGATTGTCGGCAACTCCTACAGCTTCTACAACTGTGGTGTTCATAGCTATCTTCGCGAATTTACGAAAGAAGGGAAGGTTGAGTGGAAAACGCGTTTGCTCACGATGAGTTCGGCTCGCTTGTCTTTTCACAATGTCAAAGACTATTTGACGCCCGACAAAGCCATGGATCCGTACGCGAAAAACGTCAAAGAAGGCAAACCCATGTTTGATATCGTTGTGCTCCAAGGCCAAAGCTCAGAACCCATTAACCCCAAGGGCATGGAGAATTTCCAAAAAGCTGCCAAAGCCCATATTGATACGATTCGTAAGGCTGGCGCTACGCCGTTACTCGTTGCAACGTGGGCTCGCCAAGATAAGCCCGAAGACACAAAGGCATTGGCCGATGAAACGATCAAGGTCGGTAATGCAAACAAGACCATGGTCTTGCCCGTGGGCTTGGCGTTTGCCGAAAGCTTGAAAGTGCGTCCCGACTTGGTAATGCACCAAGATGATAAGAGCCATCCTTCGGCTGCCGGCTCCTACCTTTACGGTGCCATGCTCTACGCTGTGATTCATAAAAAGAACCCTGAAGGCTACAAGGTTTTGGGTGGTTGTGAAAAGCCCTTAAAACCCGAAGATGCCAAACACCTTCAAACCATTGCTTGGAAGACCGTCAAGGAATTCTACGGCTGGTAAAAAAATCCATTTGCTCCTTTTGTTTATCAGGCGGAAGTGTCAAAACTTTCGCCTGTTTTTTTATTCAAAAAATCCCTCAAAAACATAATTGCCGACAAATTAAGTATTTTCAGCATATAAATTAAGCAATAATTTTGCAGTAAAATTGCTTAAGGGACAGTCCTAATAAGATTAACTTTTCATTGATTTTCAAAAGATTTATTCTTCCATCTCTACTACACCATCAAAATTCTATTTTACATTTGTCGACAAATAAGGGTAGAATCCACTCGGTACCCAATCAGAGGTCTTACCCTCAAATCCAAATTACTGTAATTAACCTCTTTTTACCCTTTAAGGAAAATCTAAAAATGGATAGCAAATCTCGTAGCGGTCGTTTTGATATGGCAGCCAACAAACTCGTGGAGGACTTCAACGCCACGATTATGATCGAACAACGCAACTGCCCGTTCGATATCAAAGGTAGCCAAGCTCACGCCACTATGCTCGGCCGTCAAGGCATCATCTCCACGGAAGATGCTCAAACGATCTGCCAAGGTCTTGAACAAGTCGCTCAAGAAATCCGTGATGGTAAGTTCATTTTCCGTACGGCTGATGAAGATATTCACATGGCCATTGAAAAGCGCATGACCGAAATCGTCGGCCCTGTCGGTGGTCGTTTGCACACGGCTCGTTCCCGCAACGACCAAACGACGGTAACGACGAAGATGATGCTCCGCCACACGATCCGTGAAGTGCAAGAAGCCATCCGTGCTTTGCAAGCTGAATTCGTCGAAACAGCTGAAAAGAACATGGACGTTATCATGCCGGGTTACACCCACATGCAAACCGGCCAACCGATTCTCTTCTCCCACTGGATGATGGCATTCTTTTGGATGTTGGAACGCGACTTCACGCGCTTTGACAACCTCTACACCCGCATGGGTCGCTGCCCCTTGGGTTCTGCCGCTTTAGCCGGTACCGACTTCCCGATCGACCGTGAATTCACGGCTAAGGCTTTGGGCTTTGACGCTCCGACCGACAACTCCATTGACTCCGTGAGTGACCGTGACCACATGTGCGAATTCAACGCTTGTGCTGCCATGTGCCAAATGCACTTGAGCCGCTTGTCTGAAGAACTCGTCACGTTCTCTACGCAAGACTTCAAGTTCATTGAACTATCTGACGACTTCTGCACGGGCTCTTCCATCATGCCGCAAAAGAAGAACCCCGATATCGCTGAAAAGATTCGTGGTAAGACCGGTCGCGTCTACGGCAACTTGATGGCCATGCTCACAATCATGAAGGGCTTGCCCTTGGCCTACAACACTGACCTTTCTGAAGACAAGGAACAAGTGTTTGACTCGATCGATACGCTTTTAGCCAGCCTTCGCATCATGGCTCCGATGATTGCCAAGATGGCAGTTAACGGTGAAAAGACCCGTCACAACGCTGACCTCGGTTACTCCAACGCCACGGACTTGGCCGACTACCTCGCTCGTAAGGGTGTGCCCTTCCGTGACGCTCACCACATTGTGGGCTCCATGGTCAATTACTGCATCAAGCAAGGTAAGCGCTTGGATGACTTAACGATGGAAGAATACCGTCAATTTAACGACAAGATCGAAGAAGACATTCGTCACGAAATCGCTCTTGAAACGTGTGTTAAGGCTCGTAAGTCCTTCGGTGGTACGGCTCCGGAAGCTGTGCGTCACCAAATCGGTACGGCTCGTGAAGTTTTAGCTCGCGAAGAAGCTGTCTTGGCTTAATAAAACTATTGACCGGCTCTCGAGTGCCGGTCACTCTTTTCATCTCTTGAGGTTTAATCATGGAAACCGATTTAAATTTCTGGCTGCAACTGGCTGTGATGCTCGTCTGTATCGGCGTCGGCGGTCGTTTCGGCGGCGTTGGCTTAGGTGCTGCTGGTGGCTTGGGTGTTAGTATTCTCGTCTTGGGCTTTGGTCTTCAACCGGGCTCTCCTCCCACCTCCACGCTCTTGATTATCGTGACCGTGATCGCATGTACCAGTATCTTGCAAGGTGCGGGCGGTTTGGACCTTTTGGTTCGCGTAGCAGAACGCATGCTTCGTAAATTCCCAGGTGCCATCACGATTGCCGGCCCATTCGTTTGCTCACTTTTCGTTGTTTTGTGCGGTACGGCTTATGTGGCTTTCGCTGTGTATCCGGTCGTGGCCGAAGTGGCAGCCTCCGCTAAGATCCGTCCGGAACGTCCGATCGCAGCCTCTGTGATTTCTGCCGGCATTGCAGTTGTCGCGAGCCCCATGAGTGCTGCAACGGCCGCTATGGTGGCTAGCTTGGCTGTTATGGATGTCTCCTTGATCACGATCTTGGCTATCTCCATCCCGGCCTTCATCGTCGCTACGCTTTGCACCTGCTTGGCCGTCTTCTGGAAGGGTACGGAACTTGAAAAGGATCCGGAATTCATCCGTCGCGTTCAAGCCGGCGAATACCAAGAATTAGTGGTTAAGCAAGACAAGGGCCCGATCGAATCTACGAAGGGCGAAAAACTCTCTGTTGCCATCTTCTTGATGGGCGTTTTGACCGTGATCATCTTCGGTACGTTTAAGGGTCTTTTGCCTGCATGGGAAATCGCCGGCAAGATGAAGACGTTGCCGATCCCGTCTTTGATCCAAATGTTGATGTTAGGCGTGGGTCTTTTCATCATCGTCTTTTGTAAGGTTCCGAGCCACAAGTTTGCTTCCGGCTCCGTCTTCCGCTCCGGCCTCATCGGTGTGGTAGGTGTGTTCGGTGTGTCTTGGTTAACGGATACGTTCTTTACGGCTTATAAGCCCTTGTTCCTTGACCTCTTCACGACGATGGCTCAATCGGCTCCGATGCTCTTCGGTGTAGTGCTCTTCTGCTTCTCCGCAGTGATTTTGAGCCCCTCTGCTACGGTTGCCTCCTTGATGCCTTTGGGTGTTGCCATCGGTATCCCGGCCCCGTTGTTGATCGCTTTATACCCGGCTACCTGCGGTGACTTCATCATCCCGGGTGGAGCTCAAATCGGTTGTACGGCTTTTGACCGCACGGGTACGACTCGCTTAGGTAAGTACGTTGTGAACCACAGCTACATCGTACCGGGCTTTGTCCACATCCTCTCCGGTATTGCTGCCGGTTGGGTTTTGGCTCAAATTTTCTACTAAAATTGTTTAGTTGAATGATCTCAGTGCCGATCTTTCGCAAAAAAATCGGCACTTAACCTTTTTCTACGATCGAGCACTCACTATGCCAGACACGAATCCTCACTTAATTTCCGAACAATTGGCTCGTTTTGTCGTTTGGACGAAATTCGAAGACATCCCCACTGAATTGATCACGAAGGCTCAACGCCACATCTTAGATAGCGTCGGCGCCGGTATCGCAGGGGCCGTTAGTCCCGAGACACGACTTTTAAATCAAGTTTTCACAATTTGCGGTGAACAAAGTGGCGATGTTCCGCTTTGGGGTAAAGGCATTAAAGTGTCTGCTCGTAATGCGGCTTTATGTAACGGCGTTTCCGCTCACACCTTTGAGTTGGATGACACCAACGGCTGCGACCACTCCGGCGCCGTTGTGGTGCCGGCAGCTTTTGCTGCGCTTTCGCTTTGCGATCGCCCGATCACGGGTAAAGAATTCATTGTCGCCATCGTTTTGGGCTATGACTTGGCTCGCCGAGCCTTGGAATCTTGCGGCGCTTACGAACCGCATAACGGCGCCGGTTGGCACTCCACGGGTACGTGTGGTGTCTTTGGTGCAACGGCCGCCGTCGGCCGCCTCTTAGGACTTGACGTTGAAAAAATGCAAGCCGCATTGGGCATTGCCACGAGTTTTGCCGCTGGCCAATGGTCATTCGTTCACGATGGCGCTCAAAATAAACGCTTGCACGTGGGTAACGCCTCTCACGGCGGTCTTCTCGCCTGCCTTTTGGCTCGTGAAGGTTTCACCGGCCCCAAAATGGCTTTTGAAGAGGTTTGGGGTGGTTTCTCAAAGACCTTTGCGCCTGAGAGCCAAGACCCTGATGCTTGGCTTCGCGACTTAGGGAAAAATTGGAAACTTGGCCGCGTGTCAATTAAACCGCACGCCTCTTGCCGCAGCTCCCACTCTTCCATTGATGCCGTGAACATCATCATGGCGGCTCAAAAATTGGAACCTGCTGACATTGCCAAGATTCACATCAAAATTAATCCGTTTGTGCACGGCATGTGCGGTGGTCGCAAGCTCGACCCAATGCCCGCGGCTCAAATGAGCATTGCCTACGGGATTGCTGCACGCTTGGTTTTCGGCGCCGCCAATTTAACGGCTTACACGCGCACGAACCGCCACGATGCCCGCATCCGTCGCAGTATGGATTTGGTGGAATTTGAAATCGATCCGACGCAAAAAGATGATGATGAACCGATCGTCACGATTCATACGACCGACGGTCGCAGCTTCACCGAATGCGTGCAATTCCCCTTGGGCGCACCGCAAAATCCGGTGAGCGACGAAGCCTTGATGGCCAAGTACCGTGATATCGCCGGTATGGTCTTCTCTAACGACATCGTGGAAGCCATTGCGGACTTCTTACTTAACTTGCAACACCAAGAAAATTTGACGCCGATCATGAAACTCTTGGGTAGTAAGCCGATCATGACCAATCAATTCGACATTTAAAAAAATCGATTGAAATCAAACCGATCCCGCAAGTATCAACGCTTGCGGGATTTTTTTTCTTCGCAACAACGTCTAGTTTGAAGTGCCTAGTTGCCTGAATTTATGGGTTGTAACACGAAAAAATCTGCGGTACAGTAAAAAATACAAATACCCGACATACCCCCATGATCGGCGTTAAAACAAATTTTTCTGTGGAGTTTCATCATGTGTAACTGTTTAGTACGACTGGCACGGCCAGACTATTTGAACCTTATCGCTAATGCTTGCCTGGCTTGTGCCCGCTCTACCTCCTCTAGCACATCCACATCCACTTCATCATCTCGTAGCTCTCGCTAAGCAGCTACGCGATTCAGGTCAGTGATGGACCTCCTCCTCTCGAGCCAATCATCACAATCTCAACCAAACAACTAACAATTTAATCGCCGACTTGTCGGAATTGTCTTACACATAGCCCGAAATGTATGGGTTGGTTGACAAACAATTCTCAGGTATTAACAAAAACCCAAGCGGCTTTGTATCTACCGATACAAAAATTATGGAGCATTGCATCATGCAAGCAGTCAAGAATCTCAAATTGCATCTATTGGCGGCCCTCGTTGTCGTCCTAGCCGAAATGATCGGTATCCAAAAGTTTGGCCTGGTCGTTCTTCTCCCGCTTCTCTACGCCTTGGTGATCGGCGGCATCTTAAGTGCCCCAGCCTTGCGCATTTTGGACGGTAAGCAAATGGATCGCGCCGCGAAGTTCATGCCGATTGCCATGTTGGTTCTCATTGCCAAGATTGGCCTTGATATCGGTCCGAACTTAGAAACGCTCTTAAATTCGGGCTGGGCGCTTATTTTGCAAGAATTCGGTCACTTCTTCGGTACGATCATCTTCGGTTTGCCCGTGGCACTTTTATTGAAGATGAAGCGCGAAGCGATCGGCGCTTGTTACTCGATTGACCGTGAAGCCAACGTCGCCATCATCGGTGAAAAATTCGGTTTATCGAGCCCTGAAGGTCGTGGCGTGATGGGTATGTACATCTGTGGTACGGTCTTTGGTGCTTTATGGATTTCGCTCTTAGCAGGGATCGTTGCTCAAATGGGTATTTTCCACCCGCACGCTTTAGCCATGGGCGTGGGTATCGGCTCGGCCAGTATGATGGCTGCCGGTATGGGTTCGATCATTGCCGCTTACCCTGCAGATGCACAACTTATTCAAGCTTACGCTGCTGCCGCTAACTTAATGACCTCGATTCTCGGCATCTACTTTGCCCTCTTTGTCTCGTTGCCCGTGACGATCAAGGTTTATGAATTCTTTACGGGCGATCGTCGTCAAAATAAAGAGGCTATCGAAGCCCCTGCCAATAACTAATAGAAAATTAATGTTGGAGAATCATCATGTTAGAAAATATTGCCAAATTAAAAGACTATCTCTTCATCTTGTTAGTCACGGCCGCTTACTCGTTATTGGCTAATGTCGTTGGTTACAATTCGCCCTTAGCTGGCCCCTCGATCGGTTGCTTGCTTTTAGTCGTCATCGCCTTTGTGGGTATCGTCATCAGTATGCTTCCGGGCTTTCGTGCACTTCCCATGGTCTTTTGGGTCTCGGTCGTGGCTGTGGTCGTGTCGGTTCCTGGCTTCCCGGGCGGCGATTGGCTCTTGTCCTACACCAAGCAAGTGAGCTTCCTTGCGATCACGACGCCCATCTTGGCCTACGGTGGTTTGTGCTTAGGTAAAGATTTTGAAGCCTTCAAGCAATTGTCGTGGCGTATTGTTCCCGTCGCATTGGCCGTGGCTGCCGGTAGCTTCCTTTGCGCAACGGTCTTGGCTGAATTTGTGTTGCACCTCGAAGGCATCTTCTAATTAGGAAATTGAATCATGAATAAACAAGAACTCAAAAACAAGGTCTTTGCCGCCATTGACGCTCGCTTTGCCGACATCGAAGCCTTTGGTGAAAACATCTTCCAAGAACCCGAATTGGGCTTTAAAGAAAATGTCACGCAAGAAAAAGTGAAAAATGCGCTTCAAGCCCTTGGGATGCAATGCGAATGCGGTGCCGCTTTGACGGCCGTCAAGGCCCGCGTCAAGGGCAAGGCTTCTCGTAAGTCCGTTGCGCTTTTAGCGGAACTTGATGCCATCATCTGTCGTGATCACCCCAATAGTGATGCAAAGACGGGCGCGGCTCACTGCTGCGGCCACAATGTTCAGTTAGCCAACCTCTTGGGCGTTGCCATGGCCTTTAAGGATGCCGACGTCATGAAGTATCTGGGTGGCGACGTGGTCTTTTTCGCGGTTCCAGCTGAAGAGTATGTCGAAATTGACTATCGTAACGAACTCAAAAAAGAAGGGAAACTTCGCTATCTTGGCGGAAAGGCTCAATTGATTGCCGAAGGCGCTTTTGAAGACATTGACATGGCCATGCAAATGCATGCCAATACGACTGAAGACAAAGAAGGCGACTTCGCCGTGGGCGCTTCTTGCAATGGCTTTATCGGCAAACTCATTGAATACCGCGGTAAGGCTGCGCACGCCGCTGGTGCCACGGATCAAGGCGTTAATGCTTTAAACGCTGCCATGATGGGCGTGATGGGTGTCAATGCGATTCGCGAAACCTTCAGAGAAGCCGACTGTGTGCGTTTCCACCCGATTATCACTGCAGGTGGCGACTTGGTCAACGTCATTCCCGATCGCGTCAAGATGGAAAGCTACGTGCGTGCCTCTAATATTGAAGCGCTTGCCGGTTACAACAAAGCGATTAACCGCGCACTTAAGGCAGGCGCCGATGCCATCGGAGCCACGTGTGAAATTAAGGATTTGCCGGGCTACCTTCCTTTGCGTCCCGATGAAGCTTTCAAGGGGTTCTTACGTGACAACGCCATTGAAATTTTTGGTGCCGAACACGTCTTTAACGGTGAACACTCCGCAGGCAGTACCGACATGGGCGATGTGAGTCACTTAATGCCCGTAGTTCACCCGTGGGTGGGTTGCGCTCGAGGCGTTTTGCACGGCGCCAACTACGTCTTAGAAGATCACAAGACCGCTTACAACAAAACGGTCAAAGTGCTCGCCGGTTGCATTATTGATTTGCTCTGGGACGATGCCCAAGAAGCGGTGAAGATTTGCGATAACTTCAAACCGATTCTCAATCGTGATTCTTATTGTGATTTTATGGACAAAATTTAATTTGACGTCTTAATGTCAAAAAAGGGAGCAGTCTCAAAAACTGTTCCCTTTTTTCATTGGATTGATGCTTTTAATTAAAGCGGCAACAATTGCGATTGTTCCATCAAGTGAGCACGCAAAAGGTCAGAAGCTTTTTGAGCTTCACCCATACGGATGGCGTGCAAAATTTCACGTTCTTGACGGGCCACTTCTAAGAAAAAGGCCCGATCCATTTTGGCAACACGATGGGCTGTCTTTTCAAAGTAGGTCACCAAAACGCCTGAGAACACCTGCAAGACGCGGTTGCCGCAGCCTTCTAATAATAAGAGGTGAAATTCTCGGTCGAAACGGTCAGCTACCAGCGGTTCATCGGCGTGTTCTTCGATTTTATTAAGTGTACCCTCAAGGCGAGAGGCCAATGCCGGCGTAATACGACGCGTGATTAAAGGCATCAAAGAGCATTCCACCAAGGCGCGCGCTTCGATAAATTCACCGATATCAAAGTTAGCAACGTCAAAGCGCATTTGGATTTGATTTCGAAGGCTATTGGCTCCGACCTCACGAACAGTCGTTCCGCGCTTAGGTGTTCGAACCAAAATCCCCATTTGCGTAAGCACGTCCAATTCTTTACGAATACGGTAACGCGTTACGCCAAACTGCTTAGCAAGCTCCGTTTCCGTGTCAATGCGTTCACCGTTTCTGGCTTGAGCTTGCAAGTGATCGCGAATCAGTTCGAACAAATTGTCGTTGCGTTGCATTTTTGTTCTTTACAAAAAGATTAATACGTTTGAGATTATAGGGCAATGTTCTCAAAATAACCGTAATCTCAATTATTTACAGGATTTCACCTAATAGGACGATTTACTAATTTGTCGACAATTTAGTGAATTCCCTACTATCATTACAAAAGCTATTGTAATAATCCTTGCCATTTTTCTAGAAAAATCGAATACTTATCAACAGATTGTCGAACAATTCTTTGGTTTTGTCGATATTTGTTCGAGCATTTGTCGTCGAATTTTCGTTAAAAGACGCTTACAATTCGACCTAATTATTAGAGTGACCATTGTGCGGCACTCTTTTTCTTGTATCTTTTATCTACTTTCAAGGACAAAAAATGGTCGATCTTGAGTTTTGGCTTCAGCTCGCCGTTGTGCTCTTCTGCCTTGCTGTCGGTGGCCGCTTCGGCGGTGTTGGCTTGGGTGCTGCCGGTGGTTTCGGTGTGAGCATTTTGGTTTTAGGCTTTGACATGCAACCGGGCTCTCCTCCGGTGTCTGTTTTATTGATTATCACCGCAGTGATTGCTTGTACGAGTGTGTTGCAAGGCTCCGGTGGTTTGGACTTCTTGGTCGGCTTGGCTGAAAAGTTGCTTCGCAAGTGGCCTCGCGCCATTAACTTTGCAGGTCCGATCGTTTGCTCCATGTTCGTGATTTTCGTGGGTACAGCCTATGTGGCTTTTGCCGTGTACCCCGTGGTCGCTGAAGTGGCAGCGTCGGCTAAGATTCGTCCGGAACGCGCTGTTTCTGCCTCTGTGATTTGCGCCGGTATCGGCGTGATGGCTAGCCCCATGAGTGCTGCCATGGCTGCCATGGTGGGCATCATGTCCGCTTACGGCTACACGCTCTTAGACATCCTTTCTGTTTCTGTGCCGACGTACTTCATCGCCATTCTCTGCGCTTGCTTGTCCGTGAACTGGCGCGGTAGCGAATTGGAAAAGGATCCCGTGTTCTTGCATCGTGTGGAAACGGGTCAATACACGGAATTGCACGCTAACATTGCTGACCGCTTTAATGTTGAACCCTCTAAGGGTGCCAAGCTTGGCGTCTTGATCTTTGCCTTGGGTATCTTAACTTCCATCACGGTGGGCTCTGTCGACGCTCTTCGTCCGTCTTGGGAAGTCGCAGGCAAGATCAGCAAGTTGCCGATCCCGTCTTTGATTCAAATGGTCATGTTGGCCACGGCTCTCGTGATTATTGTTTTGTGTAAGGTGCCGAGCGACAAGTTTGCCTCCGGTTCCGTCTTCCGCTCCGGTCTTATCGGCGTGGTGGGCGTTTTCGGTATCTCTTGGTTAACGGGCACGTTCTTTGATACGCACAAGGACGTTTTCGTTCACTACTTCTCTGATATCGCTAGCTCCTCCCCGATCATCTTCTGCGTAGTTTGCTTCTGCTTTAGCTCCGTGATCTTCTCACCGACCGTCAGTACGACGATCTTGATGCCGATCGGTTTGGCTTTGGGCTTGCAACCGCAATTGTTGATTGGTATTTGGGCCAGCTGCTACGGTGACTTCGTGATCCCGGGCGGTGCTCAAATCGGCTGTACGGCTTTTGACCGTACCGGTACCACTAAGTTAGGTAGCTTTGTGTTTAACCACAGTTACATGCGACCGGGTTTGGTCTTTGTAACAAGCGGTACCATTGTCGGTTACTTTATCTCTCAAATCATGCTCTAATTTGTGACTTCTACTAATTAGTGTTTGATCAAAAAAGGGTCATCACGGATTTGTGTGAAAACAACACCTAAAAACCCCATTTTTTAAGAC
>CAJLGW010000050.1 GCA_905206345.1 uncultured Sutterella sp.
AGAGGTAATCGGCCTGGGATGAGGTTGGATAAATTCGTACTTTCGTCGAACAAAGCATTGTAGAAAATCTTAGGCATTAAATCTGTTAGCGTTTTTAATTATACATAAATAGATCAATATTAGATTTATATATAGATAATTGGTTCACAAAGTCTTTCGACTTTGCGCCATTCATCCCGCTAATGAATTAGCGGGGGTTTCTGGCGAATTTCTCTAAACTTCCAACCAAATCGTCACCGGCCCGTCATTAACGAGCCCCACTTGCATGTGAGCACCAAATTCTCCCGTCTCAACCTTCAAGGGCGACTGACGGACAGCGCTCACAAAATGTTCGTACAGGCGCTCTCCCACATCGGGGGCGGCTGCCGGCGTAAAACTCGGACGCAAACCACGGGAAGTGTCAGCCGCTAACGTAAATTGTGAAACCACCAAGAGTTCTCCACCGACGTCAGAGATGCTCTTATTCATTTTGCCGTTTTCGTCTTCAAAAATGCGATAGGCCAATATTTTCTTAGCGAGTTTTTCGGCATTTTCTTCCGTATCTTCGCGTTGCGCGCAGACCAAAACCAAAAGGCCTTTACCGACTTCGCCAATGACCTTCCCATCCACCGTCACTCGGGCTTCGCTTACGCGTTGCAATAATCCAATCATCAAAACGTCCTTTTACGAAAAAAGCCAAGAGGCAGCAACTTCAGGCAACCGTCTTGGCTTTTCTTTTAAGGTTCGAAAAAATTAGTGAACCGTCACCTTAGCCCACTTACGCTTGCCTACCTGCAAAACGTAGGTGCCGGCTGCCAACTTCAAACCGCGATCTTCAATGCGTTGGCCATCAACACGGACACCGCCTTGATCGATATTGCGATTTGCATCACTCGTAGAGGGGCAAAGACCGGCTTCTTTAATCAATTTGCCGATGCCGATTTCACCGCCATCAGAAGCTACCGTCACTTCAGCAATGTCAGAAGGCATTTCGCCACCACGGAAGCGATTGTTAAATTCGACTTCAGCGGCGTCAGCAGCGGCGGCATCATGGAAGCGCGTCACGATTTCCTTTGCCAACATCACCTTGGCATCACGCGGATTGCGACCTTCGCTGCATTCCTTCTTCAATTGCGTGAGTTCTGCGTTACTGCGAAGGCTCAACAAGTCGTACCAGTCCCACATCAAGGAGTCGGACACGGACATCACCTTACCGAACATATCGTTCGGAGCATCCGTAATACCGATGTAGTTGTGCTTAGACTTACTCATCTTATTGACGCCATCTAAGCCCACCAACAAGGGCATCGTCAAAATGCATTGGGCTTCTTGATCGTATTGACGTTGCAATTCACGACCGACCAAAAGGTTAAAGCGTTGGTCAGAGCCACCCAATTCCAAATCGGCCTTCAATGCAACGCTATCGTAGCCTTGCATCAACGGGTAGAGAAGTTCGTGCATGGCAATCGGAGCGTTTTCTGCGTAGCGCTTAGCAAAATCATCACGCTCAAGCAAACGAGCCAAAGTGTAACGAGATGCTAAACGGATCATGTCCGTTGCCGACATCTTGTCAGACCACTCGGAGTTGTAACGAATTTCGGTCTTCTCACGATCCAAAATCAAACTGGCTTGATCCAAATAGGTCTTGGCGTTAATTTCAATTTGTTCACGGGACAAGGGCGGGCGCGTCACGTTACGACCGGAGGGGTCGCCGATGGCAGCCGTAAAGTCACCGATCAAGAAAATGACCGTGTGGCCCAAATCTTGCAATTGACGCAACTTGTTTAACACCACCGTGTGACCGATGTGGATGTCCGGTGCCGTGGGGTCTAAACCCAACTTGCAGCGCAACGGCACACCCGTGGCCATGGAGCGGGCAAGCTTTTGTTCAAAATCGCTTTCGACCAATAACGTATCAACGCCACGCTTGATCGTTGCCAACGCTTCCTTCACCTCAGGGGTCACAGGAAATTTCTTTTCAGATTCGCTCATCACAACCTCGAAAAACTTTTACAAAAAAATCAAAGTCCTAAAAAAGATAAAAGCGGGCGAAATCCTCTATTTAAGGTAAAATACGCCTCATCTTCTTTTACCGTAACGACTTATTGTAGTCTATCCAAGCTGTCAATGTCTGCTCCAAGTGTCTTAGCTAAGAATCTTCGCACGATTGGTTCTGGGGTTTTTGCAACCCTTCGAACCATGGCACAGACGTGGTTTGCGGTTATTCGTAGCCCCTATCGTCGTGCAGCCTTGGGCGCTCTCTTTACGGTTTTGCCTATTTCTGTCGGGATTGCCGCTTACACATTAGGCCCCGATGACGAAGAATATTTGGCGCGTGCTTCTCAACGCACCATTGAAACAACACTACCGATGCCTGCGATTGCCGATCGCATCACGCAGGTCACGACCACCCGTGCTTTTGCAACGCACACAACGGTCATTCGTCGTAACGATACGTTGGGTTCCATTTTCTCTCGCTTAGATATCGATGACAAAGAAGCTTTAAAGTTTGTTCGTCAACAACCTCAAGCCTCTGCTTTATCGAACCCCCGCGAAGGCGTCTACGTTCAGGCTAAAGTTTCTCAAGACAAAAAGCTTCAATCCTTGAAGATTTTCTTGGAAGCACGTCAACGTGACCAAAAAGACAATGTCGTCTCCATCACGCAACGCAGTGGTAAGTTTGTGATTAATTCCAACCCGTTTGCTTACGAAACGCGTCAAACCATGGCAGGCGGCGTTGTGAAAACCACCCTTTGGGACGCGGCTATTGAAGCGGGCTTACCTGAGAACGTCACCGCTCAAATCATGCAAGCGTTTGAGCGCAAATTTAAAGCTGGTTTCCAATTGGGCAACGGTGACGAATTCCGATTGATTTACGAACGCAAGTTCATGGATGGTGACTTTGTGCGCAATGGCAAGATTCTTGCCTTGGCACTCACCCATCAAGGTCAAACGATGGAAACCTTTTGGGCCGATGACGGCACGCAAGACGGTGGTTTCTATGGTCTTGACGGCGAAACGACGCAAATGGCCTTTATTCGTGTGCCGGTTGACGGTGCTCGTGTAACGTCAAGCTTTATGCCGATGCGTCGCCACCCGGTGACCGGTGTTTTGCGTCCGCACTTGGGCACGGACTTCGGCGCTGCCAAGGGTAATAAAATTTATGCTGCCGCCGACGGTGAAATCACGCGCCGTCGCTTTGACCATGACGGTTACGGCCACTATTTGATTATCACGCACGATAGCGATCGCACGTCGCTTTATGCTCATATGTCCAAGATTGCCGACGGCATGGTTGTGGGCAAGAAAGTGAAAAAAGGCGATGTGATCGGTTACGTGGGTGCCACGGGTTTGGCAACGGGCCCGCACTTGCACTACGAACTTCGCATGAACGATCGTCAGATTAACCCCTTGAAGGTTAATTATCCTGATAAAGATCGTTTAACGAACGAAGAGCTCTACGATCTCTTAGCGCAAGCTCGACCGCTTACGACGCGTTTATCGTTAATCAACCGCATTCAATCGGTTAAGCCTCAACCGAAGGCCAGCGTTGTGATCACAACTGAAAACACGCCTTCGAAGGCTCCCTCCAAGGCTCAATAGCATATGAGTTCCAAGATTTGTATCGGCATCATGTCAGGCACAAGCCTTGATGGTGCCGATGCCGTGGCTTGCGCATTTGAAGATGACAAAATCCAATTCTTAGGTCACTGCAACCTTGCCTTTGACGCTTCACTGAAAAAAGACCTCGAAGCCCTTTTAAAACCGGGTGAAAATGAAATCGAACGAATGGGGTCTATCGGCATTCGACTGGCCCACGTCTATGCCGAGGTCACGCAAAAGCTTATAAAGACACTTCAACTCACCCCAAACGATATTGATGCCATTGGCGTTCACGGTCAAACAATTCGTCATTGCCCGCAAGAGCATTTCACTGTTCAACTCAATAACCCGGCTTTAGTAGCTGAACTCACGGGAATCGACGTCATCGCTGACTTTCGCTCTCGTGATATGGCAGCTGGCGGCGAAGGCGCTCCTCTGGTACCTGCTTTTCATCAAGCGGTTTTTGCAGGAGACACCCCACGCGCCATTGTTAACATCGGTGGCATTGCTAATGTGAGCTTTTTAACAAAAGAGACCGTCACGGGCTTTGACTGTGGGCCCGGTAATACGCTTTTAGATACATGGTGCATGCAGCACAAAGGCATACCTTTTGATCAGGATGGAGCGTGGGCTGCAACGGGCAAAATTAATCACACGCTTTTAGACGCACTTTTTACCGATCCCTATTTCACACGCCAACCGCCCAAAAGCACGGGCCGCGAGTATTTCCATTTAGAGTGGATAAGAAAACGTTATCCTGCGATTGATGATTTAGCACCTGAAGACGTTGAACGTACGCTCGTTAAACTCACGGCGATGGGAATTGGTGAAGCGATTGCCCAATCGTCACCCGACATTAAAGACCTTTTCATCTGCGGGGGTGGTGCTTTTAATCCCCTCATTCTCAGCGACCTGAAAGAAGCTGGGGTTAATGTCAAAACAACAGAAGTTTTGGGTGTGCATCCCATGCATGTAGAATCCATGGCTTTTGCTTGGTTGGCTCACTGTTTCTTAGTAAGAAAAGCCGGTAATCTTCCTGCCGTCACTCACGCAAAAGGGCCTCGTATTTTAGGGGCGCTTTATCCGGCATACTGACATTTCCTCGCCGACTTTTTGTCTAGCCATTCTTACTTGCCTGTTACTTGCTTCTTACTTGCTTCTTACTTGCTTTTTACTTGCTTTTTACTTGCCAAATTTATGATAAAATCTAATAAAAAGAAAACAAGAAAATAGCAAGTGATTGTTTATAAAAAAAATTATTTCAATCAAACCTACTTGACTTCGACTTGTTTCTTACTTGCTTCTTACTTGCTTAACTCGATTCCAAGAGAGCTTTCAAACTAGGATTTGAACCATGGATAATATTCGATTAGTACAAGAAATAATTTCTCTTCCCAACGAAACACAATGGGTTGAATTTAAGCACAATAATTTTGATCCCAACATGATTGGTCAAGATATTAGTGCATTAGCCAATGGCGCCGCTCTTTGTGAACGTGAAGCGGCTTATATGCTTTGGGGAGTCGATGATAAATCTCATGAAATTATCGGGACCCGTCTTAGTGAGTTTTCTAAAACCTGTGGTAATCAGGAATTAGGGGCATGGTTGCGCCAACTTTTAAGTAAAAATGCTGAATTTGAATTTGAAGAACTCGAAATTGATGGAAAAGCATTAGTGTTATTAACGATTGCCAAAGCCAAGGCCTACCCCGTCTCATTTAAGAAAGAAAGCTATATTCGTAACGGTTCTTACACTAAGCGCTTAGGAGAGTTCCCTAATTTAGAAGCACAATTGTGGGATAAACTTCGCAATACGAACTATGAAAAATCTCTTGCCAAATCAGATTTGTTGGAGACTCAAATATCTGAACTCTTGGACTATGACCAATACTTCGTATTAAGTCAAAGAAAACGACCTCAATCCTACACAGAGCATTTAAATTACTTAGAAAATGACGGCGTTATTTTTAAACAAGATAACGGACTCTTTTCGATTACTCGATTAGGGGCGTTGCTCTTTGCCAGAGACTTTCAGGAATTTCCCGACATACGCAGAAAAGCACTTCGCTTAGCCATTTTTCAAAGCGACACGAAATTGTCTTTGTTAAGGGAAATCACTTTTGAGGAAGGTTATATCTCCGCTTTTCAACGTGTTCTTGACGTACTCAAAGGCGTGATTCCTGTCACTGAAGTATTTGATGGAGCACAGCGCAAAGAAAAAACGGCTTATCCTGAAATTGCAATCCGAGAAGCAATTGCCAATGCTCTTATTCACCAAGACTTTACAATCAATGGTACAGGTCCCGTTATTGAGGTATTCGCTACGAAAATCGTCATTAGCAACCCAGGATGTCCTCTTATCGACCCCGTTCGAATCATTGATATGTCTCCCCGCACTCGCAATGAGAAATTGGCAACGCTAATGCGAAGAATGCACCAATGCGAAGAGTTGGGAACCGGTTGGGACAAAATTGCTTATTGGTGTGAAAAATTCCAATTACCGGCGCCAAGCATTGAAACCATTAATGACGACACTCGAGTTACGCTTTACACAAAACGACCTTTTGCTCAGATTCCTCCTGAGCACAAGAAATGGGCTTGTTACCTTCATGCCTGTATGTGCTACGAAGAAGGGAAAGGACTAACAAATACGTCATTGCGCGAAAGATTCGGCTTGTCCAGTTCAGCCTCGGCGATGATTTCCCGATTGATTAAAGAAACTCTAGAAGCGGGACAAATTAAACCCTTGGATCCCAAAGCATCGCCACGCTACATGCAATACGTCCCCTATTGGGCTTAGAATTTCACTTGCTGTCCACTTGCTTTTCACTTGCCTGACAAATTCTTTTTTGCCAGGCAATTTTATTAACCAATTGTTTTTAAAAAGATTTTCAAAATATTTTCACTTGCTTCTTACTTGCTTAGCTTCTATTTTTCAGTTATTTCAAATACAAAAACGGCTCGATTTCCCCAAAATAGAAATCAAGCCGTCGATTGTTATCCCCGCCCAAAGAGCAAGGATTTAAAAATTATTTTCTAGACCGAGAAGGAAGAACCGCAACCGCAGGTGGTCACAGCATTCGGGTTACGAATGACAAATTGAGCACCCGTCAAATCTTCCTTAAAGTCGATTTCAGCGCCCACCAAATATTGGTAGCTCAAAGAGTCAATCAAAAGCATCACGCCATCTTTGACCATTTGGGCATCGTCATCGTTAACGGTTTCATCAAATTGGAAACCGTATTGGAAACCGGCGCAGCCGCCGCCTTGCACAAAGACGCGTAACTTTAATTGATCATTACCTTCTTCTTCAATCAAGCTTTTAACTTTAGCAACAGCGGCATCCGTGAAATGAATCGGTTCCGGTGCCAACAATTCTTCGTTTTCTTGCATGATCAATCCTTAAAACTTTCAAGTAGTGAAGAGTGGATTATACGGTCTCTTTTGCACCTTGCAAAAGAGAAAAATTGTCAAAAATCGTGTTGAAATGGCTACATTGCCTTTAAAATATGGAGAGTTAGTATCTAAGAGATTTATTGTGCCCACCGGTTTATTTTCACACCGTTCGTGTTTTGAACACATCACTGACGAACGCAGCCCTGAGTCCCCTCTTCGGATCGAGTCCATTGAGGAACGTTTGGTTGCAAGCGGTCTTTATCAAGCTTTTAAACATATTGAAAGTCAACGCCAAGCCACAGACGCTGATATTTTGCGTGCGCACGATGAATCCTATTTAACGCTCGTTAAAAACAAAGTCCCCAAGACCGAAGGGGAAATGGCCTACATCTGTGAAGACACGGCACTTTGTTCCGGTTCATTAAATGCCGCCCTTCAATCCGCCGGTTGCGTCTTGGATGCCGTTGACACGGTCACGAACAACAAACTTCGCAATGCCTTTTGCATGGTGCGCCCCCCGGGACACCACGCTCACCGAAACGGTGCGGGTGGCTTTTGCATCTTTAATAACGTTGCCATTGCCGCTCTTTATGCCATTGAGGTCTTAAAACTCAATAGCATTGTCATTATTGACTTTGATGCTCACCACGGCGACGGCACGGAAGACATCGTTAAAAATCACCCCAAGATTGAATTCTTCTCGTTATTTCAAGAAGGGATCTTTCCGCATGTAGGCGGTGGTTTTTCAGCCCAAAATATTCATAATGAGGCTTTATCTTCGGGCGCAACGGGCGATGAAGCGTGCGAAATTATCCGCAATGTTTGGGCACCGATCATTGAAAAGAAAAAACCTGAACTCATTTTGATTTCGGCAGGCTTTGACGGGCACGCCAATGAAGTGATGGCGCAACTAGATTTCTCAGACTTGGATTTTGCCCACATCACCCGCGTCATTGATGACATTGCCCACGTGGTCTGCGACGGACGCATTGTGAGCGTCTTAGAAGGCGGCTACGAATGCCGCTCTTTGGCCCGCTCGGTTGTCGCCCATATTCGCACCTTAGCTCACCTCTAATACTGGAGCCCTCATGGAGTTTTTCTCATCTGCTCACCTCAAAGGCGGTGTCACCAAAAAAGAAATTTGGGCATGGTCTGCGTTTGACTTTGCCAATTCTGGTTACACCACCGTGGTTTTGACAGCAGTCTTTAATGCTTACTTTGTGGGGGTTGTCTGTGGAAACGCCTCTTGGAGCACACTTTTGTGGACGTCGGTGATCGCGGCAAGCAACATTCTCTCAATCGTTTTGATGCCCTTTATCGGTGCTGCCACCGACTTAAAAGCCAATAAGAAGTTCTGGGTTATCTTGATGAGTCTTTTGTGCATCTTGGGCACATTAGGTCTTTATTTCACCCATGAAGGAACGATTCTCTTAGCCATTGCCATGGTCATTATCAGTAACTTTGGCTACAACGTAGGGGAAACGCTCAATTCGGCCTTTTTGCCGGAACTCGCTAACGATGACTCCCTCGGCAAAGTCTCAGGCTGGGGTTGGAGCTTTGGCTATTGCGGTGGCCTTTTAACCCTTGGGATCAGTTTGGCTATCGTAAGCATGATGCAAAGTGGCGGCGCCGGTGCTGAGGATTACGTACCCTACACCATGCTCGTGACAGCCATCGTCTTTATCATTGCCGCTACTCCCTTGGCGCTTTGGTTAAAGGAACGTGCAACGCCTCGCTCTCAGGCGCGTTTTATGACGTTGGTTAAAGAGTCTCAAGCCTCTTTGGTTCAAACATTTAAGTCACTTCCGCAACACAGAAATTTCGCCTTTTTGGTCTCAAGTGGCCTCTTTTTCCAAGCAGGCATTGCCGTTGTCGTAACGCTTGCTGCCATCTACGCCAACCAAGTGATGGGCTTTTCTGAAGCCGAAACCATTTTCATGGTGCTCTTGGTCAATATCACGGCCGCGATCGGTGCCTTTGTTTTTGGTTACGTTGAAGACAGAATCGGCCACAAATACGCCTTGATGCTCACGTTGGTTGTTTGGCTTGCCATGATTGGCGTCGGTTACTATGCTCAAACCAAACCGGTTTTCTGGATTGCTGCCAACTTAGCCGGTATTGCCATGGGTTCGAGCCAATCCGCAGGTCGCGCATTGGTAGGCGCCTTGGCCCCTAAAGAGCAATGCGCAGCCTTTTATTCATTCTGGAACATAGCCCTTTGGGTAGCTAATATCATTGGCCCGATGACCTACGGGACGCTCACTTGGATCACCAATAATGACCATCGTTTTGCCCTATTGATGACGGGTCTTTTCTTTGTGATTGGGTTAGTGCTTTTGGTACCGATTCAGTTGAAAAAGAAAATTCAATAAGTAATAAAATATTAGTAATTGATGGCATATTCCTTCGTTAATTACTAATATGAGCGCAATTAGCAATCTTAAACCGCCCAAGGATATTCGCATGGAAATCGCGGAGCGATTTCGCGAAGTGAGGCTCGATCAAAACATCACGCAAGAGGCGCTTGCCAGACGAACGGGCGTCTCATTGGGGTCTCTGAGACGTTTTGAAAGCGAAGGCGAAATTTCGCTTAAAAACCTCGTGAATTTAGCGATTGGTCTAAACCGTGCTCAAGACTTTGATGATGTCTTTAAGCTCGGAAGTCGCATTGACTTATTTGCCCTTCCCGCCAAAACTCGAAAGAGGGCCTCGAGATAAAGAACTTGCGAAAAATTTCGGAGTTAAGACGCCGTCTGAACTGACGGTTCTCTAGGATATTGATTTCAACATTTGTACAAATGTTGAAAAAAGGGGTGGCAGTGCCGCCCCATATTCGTTCAATTAAACGAGTTCGCGATCCGCGTAAGGATTATCAAACCCCAAACTCATCAGGGCTTTGATTTCCTTCATTTCCATGACTTCTGCCTCTTCGTCATTCATATGATCGTACCCATGAGCGTGAAGCGCACCGTGAATCAGTAAGTGTGCCAAATGCTCTTCAAAGGACTTCTCTTGCTCTTGGGACTCTCGAATGAGAACCGGAACACATATGGCCAAATCCGCAATCGCTTCAGGCTCATGCTGATAGTCAAACGTTAAAACGTTCGTTGCATAGTCCTTGTGACGATATTGACTATTAAGAGCTTGCCCTTCTTCAGCGTCAACAAACAACACATTCAAGGTGGTATCGCGTTCGATCGCCGCTTCAATCCACTTTGCCATAGTTTCTTCAGACGGCAACTCAAAGTCGCCATTTTCCATAAATTGAACCGTGAGTTTTGCCATTTTTATTCTCGATTTTTTTCCATCTTTTCAACCAAACGCTCTTGAGCTCGCTTTTCATCGGCCTTTGCATAGGCTTGAACAATGCGAGCAACCAAGGGATGGCGCACAACGTCTGCGGCCGTAAAGTAGGTCATCGAAATACCGCGGACACCGGCTAAAACATTCTGAGCCTCAACGAGCCCCGAGCGCGTACCGCGCGGAAGATCAATCTGCGTGACGTCCCCCGTGATCACGGCTTTAGAGCCAAAACCGATACGCGTTAAGAACATCTTCATTTGCTCTGGCGTCGTGTTTTGGGCTTCGTCCAAGATCACAAAAGCGTTATTGAGCGTACGACCGCGCATATAGGCCAAAGGCGCAATTTCAATCGTTTGACGTTCAAGCAAACGTTGCGTCTTATCGAACCCTAAAAGGTCAAACAAAGCGTCATAAAGGGGGCGCAAATAGGGATCAACCTTTTGAGAAAGATCGCCCGGCAAAAAGCCCAAACGCTCCCCGGCTTCAACGGCGGGACGCGTGAGAATAATGCGCTCAACACGGTCTCGTTCATAAGCATCAACGGCAGCGGCAACGGCCAAATACGTCTTCCCTGTCCCGGCCGGTCCAATCCCAAAGGCGATATCGTGATCCAAAATCGCTTGAATGTATTCGCTTTGACGAGGTGTGCGACCTTGAAGCTCGCGGCGCTTGGTGTGAAGCGTGGGTGTGGTGACCGCGTCACCGTCAATTTTCTTGGCGGCTTCTCCCACGAAATAAAGCTGCACGTCATCGGTCGTTAACTCACCTTCCAATTGCGGCACTTTTGCTGCAAACGTTTGGATGGCGTTTTGGGCTTCACGCGCTTTTTGCGTCTCACCGGCAATACGGAATTGATGTCCACGACGAGAGATCGTCACGTCCAAAATCATTTCGATTTGTCGAAGATTGGCATCCATCGGGCCCACAAGGCTGGACAAGTCAGAATTGTCCAAGTCCACATTTAAGGTAAGAACTTTTTCTTCTGTACTCATGAAGGTTATTCCTCGCTTGCGACCAATTCGCCACCCAAAGTGTGCGGGAAGACATCCGTGATTTTGACCATCACCATTTGGTCAGTCAAACTCACGTCGCCCTTAAAATTGACCACACGGTTATTGTCCGTGCGAGCCGACATCATGCCTTCACCTCGACGAGCGGGGCCTAAGACCAACACGCGTTGGACGGTACCCAACATAGATTGAGAAATCTCATGCGCCTTGGCTTCATTTTTGGCTTGCAAAAGTTGCAGACGCTTAAGTTTTAATTCTTGTGGCGTTTCGTCCACTAAATAAGCTGCGGGCGTTCCGGGACGGCGACTATAGACAAAGGAGAAACTTGCATCAAATCCCACGTCTTCCATCAATTGCATCGTGGCATCGAAGTCTTCTTGGGTTTCACCGGGGAAACCCACAATGATGTCGGTAGCAATCGCAATATCAGGACGGACGGCTCTCAAACGACGAATAATGGACTTGTATTCCAAAGACGTGTAACCACGCTTCATGGCGGCCAAAATGCGGTCAGATCCGGATTGAACCGGTAAGTGCACGTGATTGACGAGCTTATCGATCTTGCCGTAAGCATCAATCAAACGTTGCGTAAAGTGTTTCGGGTGAGAAGTCGTGTAACGGATGCGCTCAATGCCATCGATTTCAGCCACGTACTCTAAGAGCGTAGCAAAGTCAGCAATTTCACCATCGGGCATTTCACCGCGATAAGCATTGACGTTTTGACCTAAAAGCGTCACTTCCTTGACGCCTTGTGCGGCAAGCTTTGCGACTTCTAACAAAACGTCCGTTAACGGACGAGAAATTTCTTCACCGCGCGTATAGGGCACAACGCAGTAAGAGCAATATTGGCTACACCCTTCCATAATGGAAACAAAGGCGCAAGCCCCACGAGCTTGAGGTTCAGCCAAATGGTCAAATTTTTCAATTTCAGGAAAAGAGATATCGACTTGCGGCTTTTTCGTCTTCTCGCACTTTTCAATCATGGCGGGCAAGCGATGAAGCGTTTGCGGGCCAAAGACGATATTGACGTGTGGGGCACGAGAAAGGATCTTCTTACCTTCTTGACTGGCGACACAGCCACCTACGGCAATCAACATATCGGACTTGCCCGATTCTTTTTTGGCTTCACGAACTCGACCCAAATCAGAGAAGACTTTCTCTTGGGCTTTTTCACGAATGGAGCAAGTATTAAAGACGACTAAATCAGCTTCTTCGACCTTTTCGGTACGCTCGTAGCCAGCCGTTTCTTTCAAAAGATCGGCAATTTTTTCAGAGTCGTAGTCGTTCATTTGGCAGCCAAAGCTGCGGAGATAAAGTTTTTTCGCGGTCACGGTTTATATCCGATGCACAAAATGATGATTAGTTTGAACAATCATCAGGTTAAACAAATTTTTAATGGCGTAATGATACAGCACATTAACGCTTAATTCGGTAACGTTGGCGAGGGCTTCGAAGTGTCTCCGTCGTTTCGAGAACGCCTTCGCTTAATAGCGCTTGGATACGCTTATAAATCGTTTGTCTTGACAAACCTGAAGCGTCTGCCAACTCACGAACAGAAGATGTTCCATGTTCTCGAATAGTTTTAATAATTACCTCACGCAAATTCTCAGAATTGAAAATTTGTTTTTCAATCTCTGACTTTCGTCGCTTATCAAACGTGATTTTAAACGTGGTTAAACTGTTCTTAATCTCAGCTGGATACATCCCTGCTTCGGTCAAAGATTTTTCAATACTAGGAAGACCGCTACCTCTGTTTTCAACTACAAAACGTCCAGGTTCTGCCGGTGTTGTTTCTAAAATAGATGACAAGAATTGATTGCGACTTGCCGTATTTCCGGGTTGCCCTAAATTCTCCATCGTCATTCGACCATACAAACCACCAGGATTAAGAATTTCAATTCGGTCTGCGTAAATATTAAGGTTCACAGAAGATGCTCGACCTTCAGGAGAATAATCTCTGTGTTGAAGTGCATTAGCAATAGCTTCTCGAATGGCTTCTGACGGATAGTCGGGTACATCCCTTCGGAATGCGCCATCCACAACGGCTCCCATTCTAGTATTGCGACTTACAAAATCAACAGCGTCAACCAACAAATCAGAAATGGGCCCAACCAAGGTCTTTGAATCCAAAAAGCGCATGGATTGCTTTGCATCTTGATAAGGATCAGGATAGAGTGTTGCACGCACAACAAGAGTCGGGAAGTACTTTTGGGGATAAATACCTAACGCCAAAAGACCGGCTAATGTGGGCCTTAACACTCCCTCATCATCAACAATCGCACGCAAGTTTAAAAGCACGTCATTGTCACTCAAATGGCGGAAAATTCTAGGGTGTAATGAACGTTGGCGCTGAATCAATCCATTTAGTAAATTGGAATCAAGATCATCCATGGTTGCTTCCGAAACCACTTCTGCGTCCCATTGAGGTTGACGATTATTTTCTTTCATTCGGTCAACCTCATAAGTCGTCATTAAACGGTCTCCGTCCCCCGTTCGAATAAAAGATCCTCGGTACATTCCTCGATCACGAATAAAACATGGACGGTCAATAATAGGCATCTCAGGGATATAAGCTACTAAGATTTCGGCCCCCTCAAAAGGGTAAATCGTAATATCAGGGCGTACAACAGGAGTAAGTTTCTCGCAGGCACTCGCCAAAGCATCTTGCATAGCGACGGCATTAAACCCCGTAACGAGAGAAAAGTTATCCTTCTCTGCCAAACCTAAAATAAGCGTACCGCCCACACCGTTAGAGAACGCCGAAAGAGTTTCTACAGTACTTGCGGGTAACTTACCGACTGATTCCTTAACTTCACAAGTCTGAGTATCTTTTCCAATTGAACGAAGTTGTTCAATCAATTTTTCAATATCAAGGAAATCCATTTCAACCTCTCTAAGCAACTTATATGCTAGTGAATGAATGTGCCTGTAAGTTTACACTAATATATAAGTAACTTATATATTTCTTCAAACAACATATATACATACTTAATAAACATGTATACAAAAGCTCTTCATATATAAGATAGACTTTGTTTTTTAAGAGGCTTAAAAAATCCCAACCTTGAAATCTCCAAGATTGGGACAAGTGCCAGTTCTGACCCGTTCAACTAGCTTTTGAGAAATCGGAGGAAGCTGCATCCTCCGATTTTTTCTGATGAATTTAGAAGGAGTGAACAAGACCCATCATGACTTGATATTGATCTTGGCTCCACTTTGAATCTGCGTTACGTTTTTCAAATTCACGATAGGTGTAGCCAGCAGCGGTATAAAGAGAAGTGCGCTTACTCAATGCGTAGTCATACCCCACGCTAATGGCATAAGCGTTAACGTCTTGAACGTTATCGCCATTATCCGTCTCACCGTCCAAGTACGAACCGGCAAGTTTGAAACTACCGCCTGCTACAGGCACTTCAGTACCTACAGTCGCCCCCCAACCTTTAGCGTTGGCAAGAGGAGAATGTTCTTCGTCATAGGCACTGTAGATATTGGCAGGATCATCAACACCCTTAAAGTATTGACCGCCAGCAAACACCTTTGCGACACCAAAGTCATAGTTAGCACCGAGGTTAAGCGTATAGGCGTCATCAGACTTCAATGCAGAAGTTTGGCCACTGGCTTTATTTAACCAATCAGCCACAAAACCAACTTGGAAGTTGTCCGCTTCAAAACTCAAACCCACAGCACTGTAGCGGTTGGAGTTGGATTTATTTTCTTGAGTGCCTTCTTCATCACCGCCCATGCCGTATTGAGCATAGGCCGTGAAACCATTCATCGTCGGCGTTTTATAGGCAACAGTGTTGTCATAGCGGTCTCCCAAAGACGCAAAGACATTGCCACCGACACCCGCGATTTCACCCCAACCGGTACCAAACGGGTTAGCAATACCGGAGTAAAAACCAAATGTGCCGTTATCAGACTGCAACACACCCATACGACCAGCGGCTAACGTACCAAGACTGCCTTCGACATAAAGAATGGATTCTTGATCAAAGAAGCGATCGGCGTCTGACTTTGCACCCGTATCCGCATCAAATCCATGCTCAAGCACAAAACCAACTGTCAATGAGTCTGTCAGTTTTTCAGACCCTTGAATGCCAAAGACGCTCGCCGTGGAATTGCCGGAATCCATGGACCAAGAATCCGTGCGTTCGGTAGCTACGTCTTTGGTTTTTTCATGTACGTAGCTCAAACCTAAGTCAACCGTACCGTAAAGCGTGATATCGCCTGCCATTGCAGAGGTGGTCATGGCAGATAAAAGTGATAGTGACAATAAAGTCTTGGCTCTTCACACTTTAGCGTGAAAACAACACAAAATTAGACTCACCTTGAATG
>CAJLGW010000051.1 GCA_905206345.1 uncultured Sutterella sp.
AAAAAAGGAGTGTTCAAAATTCCTAAGTATGGAATTTTGTAACACCCCCTTTTTTTGCATCCGAGATTAAGACATTATGCCGTCAACTTTTGACGCAATAATTGGTTAACTTGACCCGGATTAGCCTTGCCCTTACTGGCCTTCATCACTTGACCGACCAAGCCGTTCAAAGCCTTTTCCTTACCAGCCTTAAACTCTTCAACGTTCTTCGGATTATTGGCAATGACCTCGTCAATAATCTTTTCCAAAGCACCCGTATCAGAGATTTGCTTTAAGCCCAAAGAGTCAATGAGAGCATCAACTTCTCCGTTGCCTTCCATAATCGCGGCAAAGACTTGCTTAGCACCCTTATTGTTGATCGTGCCATCCAAAACTCGACCAATCAATGCAGCCAATTTAGCAGGCGTCACAGGTAACGTTTCAATCGTTGCCCCTTCTTGTTGATTCAAGGCGGCAGAAACTTCACCCATCACCCAGTTAGCCGCAATCTTCTTGTCGCTAACGGCTTCGGCAACAGCCAAGTAGTAGTCTGCCAAGGGCTTAGAGGTCGTCAAAATAGAGGCGTCATAAGCCGGCAAACCGAAGTCTTTTTCCAAGCGTGCACGCAACTCTTCGGGCAATTCCGGCATTTCTGCCTTCACGCGATCTAACCATTCATCGGAAATCTCAAGCGGTAAAAGGTCGGGATCCGGGAAGTAACGATAATCCATCGAGTCTTCCTTGGAGCGCATTTGACGCGTTTCCCCCTTGTCCGGATCGTACAAACGCGTTGCTTGAACGACCTTGCCACCGTCTTCAATCAATTCAATTTGACGACGCATTTCATATTCGATGGCATCTTGCAAGAATCGGAACGAGTTGAGGTTCTTAATTTCGCAACGCGTACCGAATTCTTTTTGACCAACAGGACGCACACTCACATTAGCATCACAACGGAAATTACCGTTTTGCATATCGCCGTGGCTGATACCTAACCACACAACCAATGCGTGCAAGGTACGAGCATAGGCTACAGCTTCTTCAGCTGAACGCAATTCCGGTTCCGTTACGATTTCCAAAAGCGGAGTGCCAGCACGATTTAAGTCAATGCCGCTTCGGTTCATTTCCAAACCGTGAACACTCTTACCGGCATCTTCTTCTAAGTGAGCACGGGTCAAATTTAACGTCTTCATGTACGGTTCGCCCTTTTTCGGGGTCACCATGAAGCTCACCTGACCGCCCACCACAATCGGCCACTCAAACTGACTGATTTGATAGCCCTTGGGCAAATCGGGGTAGAAATAATTTTTACGGTCAAAAATCGAACGCTTGGCAACAGTTGCACCGATTGCCAAACCAAATTTCATTGCACGCTCGACTGCGCCGTGATTGAGCACCGGCAACGTACCGGGCAATGCCAAATCCACAGCACAAGCGTGGGTATTAGCATCCGCACCGATATCGGTCGAAGCGGCAGAGAAAATCTTGGTATTGGTTGACAACTGAACGTGCGTTTCCAAACCAATCACTACTTCCCATTGCATATTATTCTTCCTTATTAGTAGCCAGCGGGAACACGCTTGTGCCAATCCGTTTCACATTGATAGCGATGAGCCATACCCAATAACTTTGCTTCACTAAAGAGCGAACCAACTAATTGGAAGCCCAAAGGCAAACCGTTGGAGTGCATGCCACACGGCATACCGATACCCGGCAAACCAGCCAAAGAAATCGGAACCGTATAAAGGTCACTCAAATAAGCTTGTACCGGTTCACTCTTTTCACCAAAATGATAAGCAGGACCCGTTGCTGCGGGGCTGATCATCGCGTCCACGTCCTTAAAGATGCCGTTGAGTTCATTAGCAATTAAACGACGGACACGTTGAGCCTTGATGTAGTAAGCGTCATAGTAACCATGAGAGAGCACATAGGTACCAATCATGATTCGACGTTGCGGCTCTAAGCCCAAGCCTTCAGAACGGCTACGCTTAATCATGTCTTGAATGTCGGTATAAGCTTGAGCGCGATGACCGTATCGGACGCCGTCATAGCGACTTAAGTTAGAGGATGCTTCAGCACAAGCCACGACATAGTAGACTGGAACCCCTAAATCAACCGTGGGAAGTTCAACGTCAACAATCTTGGCACCCATCTTTTCATAAGTCTTAATCGCATCTTCGATGCTTGCAGCCAACTCAGGATCCAAACCGTCAGCAAACCACTTACGAGGAACGCCGATCTTCATACCCTTGATATCGGTGTCAAGATAACGCGTGAAGTCTTCCTTGGGCAATTCAACACAGGTTGAATCCTTCGGGTCGAACTCAATCATATCGTTCATAACGATGGCGCAGTCTTCGGCAGAGCGAGCCATCAACCCCGGCGTATCCAAGCTCGATGCAAAAGCAATAACACCCCAACGAGAAGGACGGCCATAAGTGGGCTTCAAACCGGTAATACCGGTAAAGACAGCCGGTTCACGAATCGAACCACCCGTATCAGTACCGGTAGCAATCGGGCAAAGGCTTGCCGCAACAGCAGCAGAGGAACCACCGGAAGAACCACCGGGAACGCAATCCTTGTTCCAAGGATTTAATACCTTACCGAAGGCAGAATTTTCATTACTACCGCCCATGGCGAATTCGTCGCAATTTACCTTGCCCAAGCACACCATGCCGGCATTATTAAGGTTTTCGACAACTGTTGCATTGAAAGGACTCATATAGCCTTCCAACATCTTACTGGCGGCAGACGTTGACCATTCCTTGGTCACAAACAAATCTTTATGAGCAATCGGAATCCCGGTCAAACGAGAACCTTCGCCCTTTGCAATTCGTTCATCAGCAGCTTTTGCTTGAGCCAAAGTAACTTCGGGACGCACATCTAAATATGCATTTAAGTCACGATGGGCTTCAATGCGATCCAAATACGTTTGTGCGAGTTCAACAGCGGAAACTTCCTTGCGAGCGAGCTTATCGCTTAATTGCGCAACGGAAGCGTGGAAAATTTCTTGTGCCATTATTCAATCACCTGCGGAACTAAGAAGTGACCTTCAGATTGTTCGGGAGCGTTCTTCATATTATTTTCACGATCATTTTGTTCGCGAACAATATCCTCGCGCAAGCGCTGAGCACCGTCATGAGGATGGGGCATCGGTTCAATGTCCGTTGTATCAACGGCTTGAATACGCTCAATCATTTGAAAAATATTGTTGAGTTCACCTTGAATACGAACCGCTTGTTCATCATCGATAGAAAGATGACTTAAATCGGCGATACGGCGAATATCTTCAAGAGCCAAAGTCATAAGAATTTCCAAAATACTAAACCATCGAAAAGCTCGATGAATTTGTTTCAAAATAACTGATTGATTTTAGCGACTTTTCGCCCATTTCTAAAGGGCAGAAACGATTTTCTTTGCGATACGTTATGTTGCAACCGTCCATTGCAATCACCTTCCTAATCATTGATAATCAAAACAATCTCTTTGTCGAAGGTTTGTCATGCAGTTGAAGTCTCTTTTATTGTCGGCAACGACCGTTGCTTGTTGCCTACTTTTGTCGGCTTGTGGATCCAGCGGAGGCGGATATTACAAGCACGACGGCCCTCCTGGGGGTGGAGACCTTTTAGCAAACACTTTCAAAGGTACTCCTAATGCTGTACCAAAGTACGAACCACCTCACAAGTTCGCCAATAAATCCTATAAAGTCGGTGGCAAACGCTACTATCCCGTCACGGGCGATCAACCGATGGTGCAAACGGGGTATGGCTCATGGTATGGAAAAATGTTTCACGGTAAAAAAACATCCACCGGCGAAATCTACAATATGTACGCCATGACAGCCGCCCATAAAACAATGGAGCTACCAAGTTACGCCAAAGTAACCAATCTAGAAAATGGACGAAGTGTCATTGTTCGCGTCAATGACCGTGGTCCCTTCGTTGATAACCGCATTATCGATTTATCCTACGCAGCCGCCAGTAAGTTAGGTTATGTCAATAAGGGAACCGCTCGCGTTAAAGTCGAACGTATTCGCATGGCCGATATTCGCAACGGGCGCATCCCCTCGACTTTCTCTAAAGTTGATTTATCCAACAACTCGTCTTCCAGCAGGGCAGATGCTTTAGCAATTGCCAGTGTCATCGGCGCAGCCGTCGTCGCTCACCAAAATAAATCCCAAGAGTCGAAGACTACAACGACACAAACGATTACAACGACACCCAAAGAAATCGTGTCAGCTCCAGTGACTTTACCCCCAGCCGCCTCTCCCGTCACTCCTGAGGATCTGCAAGGTGCTGTTAATTTAACCGAAGCTGCTCAACACGAGATGGTCAGCACCGAAGTCACTCTTCAAGAACCAACCGCCTCAATCGTCAATACCACACCATGGCGTCTCCAAGCGGGCGCTTTTGGAACAAAGGCTAACGCTCAAGCCCTTGCGAATGACTTAAAGAGCTCAACTGGTGAAGAGGTTTATATCGAGCAAGACGGTAATCTTTTCAAAGTTTTGCTCGGAGGCTTTAATACCAAAGAAGAAGCCACCAAAAAAGCACTTCAAATCGAACAATCACACGGGAAAAAACTTGTCCCATTAATGGTTAAAGGACAATAAGATGTTAAAACAAACCATTCAAGAGTTTTGGAAAAACGAAGCCCAACCCGCTCTCATGGATTTTGTCAGACTACCAGCGAAATCAACGGCCTTTGATGCCCAATGGAGAGAAAACGGCTATTTGCGTCAAGCTTGCGATCAAGCCGCCACATGGATCAAGAAAATTATTCCTTGCGCACACTGCGAGGTTCTTGAAATTAATGCAAAAGCGCCTTGTTTATTTGTTGAAATTGAGGCCTTCGGTTCGCATTCTGCAAAATCCGTAGCCTTTTATGGACACTTGGATAAACAACCGGAAAACTATCCTTGGCGAGAAGGACTCGGCCCTTGGACCCCTGTTGTTGAAGGAGACTATTTGTACGGTCGAGGTGCGAGCGATGATGGTTATAGCGTCTACGCCATGATCACGGCTATTGAAAGTCTTCGTCGTCTAAATATCAAGCACCCTCGAATTGTGGCCATCTTTGAAACACAAGAAGAATCCGGCTCTTACGATTTGCCGTTTTATTTGGAAAAATTAAAGTCTCGCATAGGTCAACCAGAATGCTTCATCATCTTGGATAACTTATGCGGCGATTATGAGCGCCTTTGGCTAAACACCTCTTTACGTGGCACGCTGACAGGAACCTTAACAGTGAAAGCCCTCTCTTACGGCGTTCACTCTGGAACCTATTCCGGCATTGTTCCGGATCCTGTCAGCATTGCTCAAGCACTTGTTGCAAGAATTCACGATCCGATGTCTGGTGTCGTTTCACTTAAAGCACTTCATACCGAAATTCCGCCTCTAAGGATTGAGCAACTCAAAGAAGTGGGCGATGTTCTTGACAGTCAAGTCTGGGACACGGCCCCGTTGCTGCAGGGTGTTAGAGCAAAGTCGGCAACTCCTCATGAGTGTTTATTAAACTCCATTTGGGAGCCCACTCTAACCATCATTGGCATTGACGGCGTCCCTTCTGTTCAAAATGCCGGCAGTGTGATTCAGGGCGAAGTCGCTCTGCGCTTATCACTGCGTACACCTCCTGGTATTGACATGGAGAAAGCCCAAAAAGCCGTGCGCGATGCCTTAACAGAGAACATTCCTTATGGGTGCTTTGTCAGTTGGGATGATATTGAGTGCCACGAAGGCTGGTGCGCTCCCCCACAAGGTGGAAAGGTTGAAGCCCTCTTTAACGAGGCTGCCAATGAAGTTTTTGGCACCAAAACACTGGCAAGCGGTCAAGGGGCTTCCATTGGATTTGTTCCCGACTTTGAATCGATGTTTCCTCAAACGGAAATTATCCTCATAGGTGTTCTTGGTCCACAATCCAACGCACACTCCCCCAATGAGTCTCTTAATATCCGTTACACTCAACAATTAATTAACACGGTTAGCCTTGTTTTATCGAGAATTTAATTATGAGACGAGATGTTGTAACAGAAGTTATTGTTGATTACGGTGACTTCGTTGAAAATTTTGCCACGGTTCTTGAAGCCAAAGACTTTATCAATGCCAACCTTGATGAACTTGATTGGCCGGTTGCTGTTTGGTTGGAAGATTCCAACGGTCGGAAAAAATGGGATTATAAAATCATTGATGACGGCGCAGGCTCTGTCGAACTCATTGAAGGCGATGTCATCAAGGGTGGATCGTATTTCAGACCTATTCACTAAGCCAATGGTGAATAGCTAAAGGAGAGAACATGACGTGTGAACTTTGTAATAAAAATCCCCAAGAAGCTCTTTGGCACGATGACAAACTTTTTGTGATTGATGTCAAAGATCCGTTATTCCCTGGCTACCTTCGCGTGATTTGGATTGATCATGTCGCAGAAGTCTCAGACTTGAGTTGCGAAGATCGAGAGCATCTTTTTAACGTCTTAAACATCGTTGAATCGGTGATGAGAGAAACGATGCACCCAGACAAAATCAATTGGGCTCAATTCGGCAATATGGTTCCTCACTTGCACTGGCATCTTATTCCCCGTTTCAAAAATGACACACATTTCCCTGAATCGGTTTGGGGGGTGAAACAAAGAGAAGAAAATCCGCAATGCCTCGCTCAACGTCAAGAATTGGCGGCTAAGTTATGTGAGGAACTTCCTAAGCGATTAGAACAACTTCGTTAAAAACACGGCTGAAGTTGTTGCTTGTGGTGGCGACCTATGGTCGCCACTTTTTCATATTGCTCTTGCGAAATATTGGCAAAAATTAAATATACGTCACTGGTCGGCTGCCCAATAATGCGGGTTACGCGAATACCTTGCATTTTTGTTTTGTCTTGCACTTGCTGTAAAAAGTCTCGTGCTCGCTCTTCGTCAGCAAAGGTATTTAAACTAACCCCGTTCAATAGCGGACCTTCTGTAATTGCCACTGCATTCTTATAACCTAAGCGCTTCATTTGGTTGGCTTGAGCCAATGCCCCTTTCTTTGTTCCAGAAGGAATGATAAAAACAATCCAATGATCATCACCGAGAATCGGTTCAACGCTAACTTGTTCCAATAACATTTGTTGCTCTAACGATTGATTGAGAACCGGTAATCGCTTTGATGAAACCGGCCCCAATTTCACACAAATCAACTCTGAATCCTCTTGTTGCCCAACGTTCGAATCTGCCTCATTTTCAACGACCTCGGTCGTAGAGAGCTCCTCTTTGGGAGACTGTTCTGAACTTTCCTGAGATTGTGTTTGTTGAGCGTTTGTGACTGACCGCTTTTCCAACACACTTTGAACATCACTCACAGGGCGAATGTCAATCATTGTTTGAGGAAACACCTCGCGAACAGAACCGCCTTTCACGGGTTCAACCAAAAACTCGCTTTCAATCGTAGGCCAAACATAAAGTCCAACCGCAACCACTGATAAGAATAGGGCCAAAAATCTCATCTTTACTCACATGCTCTTAGAGCCAAACCACGTAACACCAAGTTATGTTTCACAATGCTCTGAGGAAACTCTTTTAATAAATACGGAGCAAATAACGTTGCCGATCCTCCTGCTAACACCAATGTCGGATCAAAACCTCGTTTTTGCATCATACGCATCCCACGCTCAATGAGACCGAGTTGTGCATCCAAAATTCCCGTTACGATGGCATTCATCGTGTCCGTTGGAATATCTTCATACATTCCATCAGCTTTAGGCAAGGTCGCCGTGCCACTGACAAGACAGTCTCTCATCAAACCAACCCCCGGTGAAATACGACCGCCCGCAAATATCATTTGTCCCTTCTCGCCAGGATAAACGGTATCGACCGTCGTGGCAGTACCGACGTGAACAACCAATAAGGGTCGATTGGGCAGAAAATAAGAGGCACCAATGGCAGCGTGCCATCGATCGGATCCTAATTGAAGAGGATTTTTATATTGATTGATAAGCGAAAATTGTCCATCGAAACGATCTTGGGCTTTGAGCCATTGTACGGAATGACCGGCATTTTCTAGGGCATGTTTAACAGAAAAAGCCAAATCTCGTGAAGCCACTGAACACCCAACAACTTGATCAAACGTTTGGTCTTTCAAAGACGACAATAAGCGATCAATAAAATGATGAGTTCCGCCGTGAACAATCGTATGAGGAGACTCTGGATCTTCAGAAGTCGCCCACTTTAACGCAGTGTTACCTAAGTCAACAAGAAGGTTCACTTTCAAAATTTCCTAAGACTAATCGTCCCCGATACGAGTGACTTTATGCCACTTTCGGTTTCCACAACCAAGCACCCCATATCATCAATGGTTTTAACACGTGCTTGATAACTGGGACCATTTTCATCAAAAACCCAAACGAGTTCATTTGAATAAGCAGAAATTGTAGCCCAACTCTCGCGCGTCGGTTTTAACCCTTCCTTAGCCATTTGGGTAACTGCTAATAAAATTGATTGTGAAATTGCTCGTAACCAATCCATCTTATTAGAAATCGAGACCGCATCTGACAAAAAAGCGACGCCATAATCAGTCTCATCATTAATTGAACCATTTCGGATGCAATTAACTCCAACCCCAATCACCAACACCCATTTTTTGTCTAAATCCTGCGCAACTTCGACCAAAATACCTGAGAGTTTTTTACCATTGAGCAAAATATCATTAGGCCACTTCACAAGCGCAGGAACTCCCAAAAGACGATACGTCTTGGCAATAGCGACTCCAATGGCTAACGTCACTCCAGCCCAATTATTTAATTCTCCGGTAATGGGGATTGCAATTGAAAACGTTAACGATTCCCCTAGGTTTTGCCACTTTCTGCCTCGCGTGCCTCGACCGGCCGTTTGTCGATGAGCACACAAAAGCCTCGGGGTCTCTACCACATGACTTTTGACGTAATCCAATAAGTCAGTGCTGGTTGATCCTGTTTGCTCAACGAAATACTCTTCAATAACGCAATTTTCAAACTCAATCGGGGACATCATTTCCTCAAATGGCAAAAATTCAAAGATCGTAGTTTACGAAAAGTAAAAGCATACTCGATTAGTTTAACTTTCGATACGATTCTTGTCGTGATTTTCTACAAAAATCAATGGGAAACCTAACAAGATAGGTTAAAATCAACGAAGTTTCTTTACGTCTTTGTTTTTGTGATTTTTCTCTAGCATGGTCAAGCGAATTCTGATTGTTCTTACGGCTTTTTTTACATTGTTGTGCGCAACCGTGTCTTTTGCCGAACCTGCGCCCCAACTTTCTTCAGACTCATGGATTTTGGTGGATCGTCTCACCAATATGAAGTTGGCCGCTCGCAATGAAAATAAAAAAGTAAATCCTGGCAACAGTGTTTTGCTTATGGTTGTCTACACGGCTGAAAAATTAATGGATGAAAAGCAAATTCGACCGAGTGACAAAATCATGGTCAATAACGATGCTTTATCCATCCCGCCGCTTAATGCCGCTCGTTTTTATCTCGAACCCAATAAGTCGATTACTTACAACGAACTCATTAAAGCGATTGCCGTAATGGGGGCTAACGATGCCGCTATTGCACTGGCTGAAGGTTTGTGTAAAACAATTGATAGTTTCGTTGAAAAAATGAACGAAAATGCCCAACAACTGGGAATGAAAAACACTCATTACACATCCCCCATTGGCTCCAAGAGTGTTGAGCAATACTCAACGGCCAGTGACACACTTATTCTTGCAAACGCTTTATTAAACGAGTTTCCTTCGTTAAATAATATTTGGACTCTTCGTACACTCGATAATGGTGTTTTGCAGCACAAAAATAGCAATGCCCTTCTTTGGCGCAACGATGCTATTAAGGGTATGCACAGTTCCGACTTTGAGCTTAAACATCGAACGAGTGTTATTTTCTATTCTCGCGATTATGTAGAGGGCGAAACGCGTTACTCGAGAGAACTGATTGGTATTTCTATGAGTGACGATAAAATTCGTTTACACAACGACAATTTAATTAATCTCATCTCCTGGGGAGCAGATAACTATAAAACGTTACTCATTTACCCAGCTGGTGATACGATTGAGCGAATCGTAGTCGATGGCGCAGATGATGCCAAAGTCAGAGGTGGGGTTAAGGAAAGTCTCTACGTTACCTTGCCTCGCGATGCGATCTTGAAAGAGGGAGAAAAGGGATTTTCGGTTAAACTTTCCCGACTCGATCCCCTCGTTGCCCCTATCAAAAAAGGGGAAAAACTCGGTGACATCACCGTTTTATTTGACGGAAAGGCTGTTGCACAAAGCGAACTGGTTGCCTTGCATGATGTTCAGCGCTCAACCCTTTGGCAACGCCTTCAACACCGAATTAAAAACTTCTTAGGTTTACACTGATAAGGATAATTTAAATGACAGAACAAAAAGAGTTAATTGAATTCCCGTGCGATTTCCCTATAAAAGTCATGGGTGCCAAAAACCCAGAGTTTGCATCGACGATTGCAGAGGTTCTCAAACAATTTGATCCGACCTTTGATGTCAAAACGATTACTATCCGTGATAGTTCTAAAGGACACTATCAAGGTCTTAACGTTGTCGTTCACACAACGAGTCGCGAACACCTAGACAACATTTATCGAGCTTTAACGTCCCATCCAATGGTCAAGGTTGTTTTGTAATCGTGGCGATTGACACCATCAAACCTCACTCTTTTGGCGCATGGTTGATCGCAATTCGCCCTAAAACATGGGGAGTTGCGGTCGCCCCCGTGCTTGCCGCCTTAGCGGTCTCACTCTCAGACACCGGTATTTTTCATCCTCTGACGGCTCTATTGACCGCCGCCCTTGCTATATTGATGCAAATCATCACCAATATGGAAAATGATGCCGGTTATACCAAACGTAAAGCGGAGCGGACGAACCGCAAAGGACTCCCAAGAGCGACCTCACTAGGTCTATTAACGGTTCAAGAAGTTGAAACTGGCATTAAACTGCTTGCTCTTATTGCGCTACTGATTACCGGTTACTTCATTTACTTAACTCAATGGTTTTTCCTTACCGTCACGGTTTTATCAATCGCGGCGGCCTATTTGTACATGGGTGGCCCCAAACCCATTGCTTACACGCCGTTTGGTGAACTAACGGTTTTGATATTTTTTGGACTTGTGGCAACTTGCGGCACCTATTACTTGCAACAACAAACACTATCTTGGGTCATTGTAGTTGTGAGTTTTGCATTAGGTTTAATCGCCGCTTCGGTTCTTTGTGTCAATAACTACCGAGATCGAGTTCACGATGCGTCAATTGGGCGTAATACGCTTTGTGTTGTATTAGGTGAAAAGGCTTCTCTTTTAGCCTACCAACTCATGATTTTTGCACCTTATGCTCTAATTCTTACGATTGTGGCCCTTGATCCCAGTCGATATCCCTATTTGCTGGTATTTTTGAGTTTACCCAAGGCTCTTCCCTTAGCTCATGAGCTTAAATCTCTCACTGGTGAAGCCTTAAATGCCACCCTTTTTGCCACTGTTAAGCTTGAAGTATTTTTCGCCCTTTCCTTAACGATAGGTGCCTTAATTCACGCAAGTTTACGTTGGGTATGATACAAATATTAAACCCCGCATTTGCGGGGTTTAATATTACTTCAAACGTTTCTTTTAATAGATCAAGGCTTCATCGCCATCGGCAAAACTAAACTCTTTGTATCCACTTTCTTTTTCATCATGTCATTTTCAAAGAGAAAGTTTTGGTCGTTGACCAAGCTTTGAAGATCTTTAGGCGTTAACACGTCAAAATAATGACTCCATTGGGCTAACTTACGAGCGTCTTCAATGCTAATGCCTTGTTCCTTCGCCCCCATAGCAATGGCTTTATCTTGATTTTGTTCAATCCACTTCGTTGTTGAGCGATGAACCTTCACGATGCGCTCTAATAACTGAGGATTTTCTTTAGCAAATTTTTCGCTAACAGCCACCACCAATAACGGATCGACATACCCTTGAGCCGTTGCAATCGTCTTAGCATTGGCGGCATTGGCTTGAATAATGTTGCCAGCAGCCAATAATGCAGCATCCACATGACCACCTAACAAAGCGGCATGAGCCTTCGGGATGTCCATTTGAATCAATTCAACATCGCTAGCCTTTAAGCCCTTGCTTTGCAAAGCGGCCACCAATACTTGATGCAATACCGTGCCTTTGGGGCCTGCGACTTTTTTACCCTTCAAGTCTTCAACTTTCATTTGTTGGCCGGGTTTGCCCACAATGGCAAAAACTTGCGTCGGGCGAGCGACACCAGTCGCAACATAGACACGGTTGTCTGCACCATTGGCCATCAAAAGAGAAGCTGTATTCATCACGGCGCTAACATCTAAAGCGCCGGCGGCCATCGCTTGAGCTTGTTGCGCTCCGGAGTTGATCGAGAACCAATTGACTTTAATACCGTCTTTTTTAAATTCTTTTTCCAGCAACTGATGTTGCTTCATAACAATATTTTGAAGATTAAACGGAGACTTCACATAGGCGATATTGATTTCACCTTTTGCAGCAAACGCTGCTTGCGAAAAAGCGGTTACAGCCGCAATGGCTCCGGCAATCATCACATTTTTTAATTTCATAATATGTGCCTCACTTTTACTTTGACTGTGTTAAAAAATTCATAATTTGTGCCACATATTGCACAACATCCATATTGGTAATAGAACGAGGGTGACTCAACGGTATGGGTAATGAGTGAGACAGGTGTCCCTCTGACAAAATGACGACATTGTCTGCCAGGCGCACGGCTTCATTGACTTCGTGCGTAATCAGAATCACTGTCATTTTTTTACTTTGTTGAATCTTCTCAAAATCCACTTGAATTTGAGTGCGAGTAATCGCATCCAATGCGCCAAAAGGCTCATCCATTAACAAAATATCAGGCGATTGAACCAAAGCCCTTGCTAAGGCCGCTCTTTGCGCCATCCCGCCAGACAATTCCGAAGGATAATACTCAGCAGCGTGCTCCAGTCCAACTAAGCGTAAAGCCTCTTTAATAGAACAATCTCTCTCATCTTCCTTTTGATGTCGGATAGCAATTTCAACATTCTCATAGACCGTTTTCCAAGGTAAAAGACGCGGATCTTGAAAGACAACGCCAACTTTTAGCTGATCCTTGACTGAAATACTTCCTGCCTTTGGCTTTAATAACCCCGCAATCAATCGGATAAGCGTACTTTTGCCACAACCGCTTTTTCCAATAATGGCAACCAGCTCGTGCTCTTGCACCGTCAAAGACAAGTCTGAAATCACTGACGCCTCTCGTTGAGGGTAGCGGTAGCTTAAGCGGTCAATTCTGATGGCGGTCATGATTGACTCCAGGGAGCAAATTTTTTCATCTGATATTGAAAGAGAATATCCCCAACAATCCCAAGTACTGCAATTGTCAAAATTCCAACGAAGACCTGATCGGTTCTAGCCATTTCAGAAGCATCTGAAATTAAATAGCCTAAGCCCGATGAAGCGGCGATTAATTCAGCGCTCACTAATGCTCGCCAACTGTACCCAAACCCTAAACGTAAACCGGTAAAGATTGAAGGTAATGCGCCTGGAAACTCAATGTGTTTAATCCTCTCCCAGCGGCTTAATTTCAACATAACCGCTAACTCACCGTAACGATAATCCAACTGTTTAAAACCACTATAGGCATTAAGATAAATTGGAAAGAAACTTGCCAACAAAACAATCGCAATTTTGGCAGTTTCTCCGATACCTAACCATAAAATCAACAGTGGAATTAACGACAGTGGAGGAATCATTCTTAAGCTTTCCAGAACAATTTTTCCTTGTTGGTGAGCACTTTGCGATTTAGCAAAGAGATAAGCCAAAGGAAATGCAAAACAAACGGCTAAAAAATACCCCCCTAGAGAGCGATAAAGACTTGAACTAATATGTCGGTATAGCTCACCCGCTTTAATAAGCTCTACGAAGGCTTTCCACACGTTCTCTGGTGGTGGCAACAAATAAGGATTGATCCACCCATAGGAAGCAGATACCCACCATAATAAAATTAATACGATGGGTATCCAAAAAGAGAGAACAAAGTCTTTTACTGTCTTCAATTTAAAACTCTTTAATTATTGAAGACGCACCTCGGTCGTGTTCGAATTAGTCACGTTACTCGTGGTCAAGGGTTCATACGTCGTTTGTTGTTGGGTCGTCGAGTGATTGATCAAACTCAGACGTTGTTCAACTTCCTCTTCCGTAATCACTTCAAAGACTTTGACAACAGCTCTGACACCTGCAACCCTAGAGGCCACATCGGCAGCAATCTTCGCTTCCTTGGCAGTCACCAACCCCATTAAATAAACCGTACCATCTTCCACGGTCACCTTCATTTGATTAAGCGATACATCCTTTGTACCAACCAAATAAGATCTCACTTTGCTAGCCAAGGTTGAGTCAGACATGCGTTGACTCAAAGAAGTCGGTTCAGCAACCTTCAATTCATTAACAACCGATTTCACTTCTAAACTACGTTGAGCGACCTTTTGAGCGGTTATTCTGTCTTGTTCCGATGCCACTTGACCAGTTAATAAGACGCGACGGTTGTAACTCGTTACCGTGAGATGTAACCCCGTCTTAACAACTTGGGTAATTTCGTAATTGATCCGTGACTCCATAACATTATCAGCCATCTGAGCGCCTGTTGAACGACGATCGGTCGTTACAAAAGCAGTCGTCCCCACAGCACCACCAATCATTAACGGAACACATCCAGATAAAACAGCGCTACCCGCGATCGATGTGGCTAAAACAAAAACCAAATGCTTTACTTTCATAATGACCTCTCAATTGGATTACTCTTGTTATGGTACTCGACTTAAGATTCAAAGCAAATAGACATTAAAACATTTTCACAAAACGATAGCCGTTGTTAATAACATCTCAATTGTCTTGTTGATAAGTTCCATAGAATGTTTAAAACCATCCATTCTTTTTCAACATTCTAAGTTATCAACAATTGTGAACATCTCCCTAACATGTATTTACACAACTAATTGACGATTTTATAAATACCGTAACTATATGAAAAATAATAAGAAAAATGACTTATCAACAGCCTTTATCAACCCTTATTATTAAGATGATTAAATTAATTAAAAAATATTAAATAATTAAAAACTTCCCCAAAACAGAGAAAAAATACAAAATAAAAATTGTTGATAAATCTGTTGATAAAAAAGTATTTAAAGAATAACGCTATGTTCTATAAGCGTTTTTCACCTTATCCGATCACTCTATGATCTATTATTGTAAGTTATTGATTATAAATAACTTTCGCTTTTCCAATTTTCTAAAAATCTACTCAATTTTTAAACGAAAAGCCCTATAAATCAGGGCTTTCCGAAGTATTTAAGAATTGTTGATAACTCTGTCAATAATTAAAGGGGATTTCTAAAAATTCGTAATTCTGTTGATTTTATCGTCTAACGGTACTGC
>CAJLGW010000052.1 GCA_905206345.1 uncultured Sutterella sp.
TAAGCTAGGTCTTGGCCCTATCAGCCCGACCACGGGACTTGCACCCGCTAGAACAACGCACATGTCGTGCGCACAAAAAACATCCCGAAATTCGAAAATCTCGGGATGTTTTGAGAAAGCCTAAATTAAGGATTAGGCAGCAGGCGTTTCAGCCGGAGCTTCTTCAGACTTAGCTTCTTCGAGCAAAGCCTTCATGGACAAACGCACACGACCCTTTTCGTCAGCTTCGATAACCTTAACGCGAACCGTTTGGCCTTCCTTCAAGTAGTCGGAAACTGCGTTCACACGTTCGTTAGCGATTTGGCTGATGTGCAACAAACCGTCCTTACCCGGCAACAATTGAACGATGGCACCGAAGTCCAACAAACGGGTAACCGTACCTTCGTAGATTTGGTCCTTTTCGATTTCAGCAACGATGTCGCTGATACGCTTTTGAGCAGCGAGACCGGCTTGCGGATCCACGGAGGCAATCGTCACGGAGCCATCATCTTCAATATTGATCGTAGCGCCCGTTTCTTCCGTGATACCACGGATCACGGCACCGCCCTTACCAATAACGTCACGGATCTTTTCCGGATTGATCTTCATCGTGATCATGCGCGGAGCAAAGCGAGACAATTCCTTAGCACCACCGGCGGCTTGCGTACGCATTTCGTTCAAAATGTGTTGACGACCGTCATGAGCTTGAGCCAAGGCCACTTGCATGATTTCCTTGTTGATACCTTCAATCTTGATATCCATTTGCAAGGCCGTCACGCCGTTTTCCGTACCGGCAACCTTAAAGTCCATATCGCCCAAGTGGTCTTCGTCACCCAAGATGTCCGTCAAGACAGCAAACTTGTTGCCTTCCTTGATCAAACCCATGGCCACACCGGCAACGTAATCCTTAACAGGGACGCCAGCATCCATCAAAGACAAGCAACCACCGCAGACGCTAGCCATAGAGGAAGAGCCGTTGGATTCACAGATTTCGCTCACAACGCGAATACTGTATTGGAAGTCTTCTTCAGAAGGCAACACGGCCAACAAGGCACGCTTGGCCAAACGACCATGACCGATTTCACGACGCTTGGGGCTACCGACGCGACCCGTTTCACCCGTGGCAAACGGAGGCATGTTGTAGTGCAACATAAAGCGTTCACGCGTTTCACCCAAGAGACCATCGATCACTTGTTCGTCTTGCTTGGTACCCAAGGTCGTCACAACGAGAGCTTGCGTTTCACCACGCGTAAAGAGAGCAGAACCGTGCGTGCGCGGCAAAACACCTTGACGGATTTCAATCGGACGAACCGTCTTCGTGTCGCGACCGTCAATACGCGGTTCGCCATTCAAAATGTTGGAGCGAACGAGCGTGGCTTCCATTTCAAAGAGAATACCGGCCACTTCGTTGGCATCCGGAGCTTCCGTACCGGCAGCTTCAGCGTCCTTAGCCAAAGCTTCATCAACCATGGCATAGATTTCACGCAACTTTTCCGTACGAGCTTGCTTGCTGCGAATACCGTAAGCAACCTTCAATTCGGCTTGAGCCAATTCTGCGATACGAGCAATCAAAGCTTCATTCTTCGGAGCGGGTTCCCAATCCCAAGCAGGCTTACCGGCTTCTTCAACCAATTCGTTGATGGCGTTGATAGCCACTTGTTGTTGTTCATGACCGAACATCACAGCGTTGAGCATGACATCTTCGGGCAAGCAATCGGCTTCAGATTCAACCATCAACACGGCACGTTCCGTACCGGAGACAACCAAGTCCAAACGGCTCTTGGACATTTCGGAGAGCTTCGGGTTGGCAACGAATTCGCCATCAATGTAACCCACGCGGCAAGCACCGATCGGGCCATTGAAAGGAATGCCGGAGATAGCCAAAGCGGCAGAAGCACCGATCATGGAGGGAATATCCGGATCCACCTCAGGATCAACAGACATCACGTGAACGATCACTTGGACTTCATTGAAGAAACCTTCCGGGAAGAGCGGACGGATCGGACGGTCGATCAAACGAGACGTCAACGTTTCCTTTTCAGAAGGACGACCTTCGCGCTTGAAGAAACCACCAGGGATCTTACCGGCAGAGTACGTCTTTTCAATGTAGTCAACCGTCAACGGGAAGAAGTCTTGACCAGGCTTGGCTTCCTTCTTGGCAACAACCGTAGCCAAAACAACCGTTTCGCCCATTTGACACATCACAGCACCAGTGGCTTGACGAGCGATTTCACCCGTCGTCAACGTCACTTCATGTGCACCAAAGCGGAAGGACTTACTAACTTTATTAAACATCGTCATGATGAGTCTTTTCCTTATAAAGAGTTAGATTCTAAGAGACGGTGTTTCCGATACGCTGCGGTGGGAAGGCTCTTCATCAAAAGCGTTCTCATCGCAACGCACAAACCGAAAACCAACAAAAATCCGTCTCTGGGTTAATTTCTAAAAAAAGACGACCTGCTAGAGGTCGCCTTTTCGCTGTTTTGATTACTTACGCAAGTTCAAAGCAGAAATCAACTTACGGTAAGCGTCAACGTCCGTACGCTTCAAGTAGTCGAGCAACTTACGACGACGAGAAACCATCTTCAACAAACCGCGACGGGAGTGGTGATCCTTGGCGTGTTCCTTGAAGTGCGGCGTCAATTCATTGATACGAGCCGTCAACAAAGCGACTTGCACTTCGGGAGAACCCGTGTCACCGGCTTTACGTTGATATTGAGCGACGATTTCGGACTTTTTGATATCTTGAACAGACATGTTATTTAACCTTTAAAAAATAAAACAAGCGGACATGGAAGTTAGGCCATGCCGTGAAGAATCGCCATTGTACCCTAATTTGGAAAGAATTTCGAGTCTTTCTTATTGAAAAGGAAAGATTTTTTCTTTTTCTTTCAAATCAAGACACTATGGCTCATCAGCATTTCATTAAATGCTTACGATAATGTTGCAATTCATCAATACTTTCCAAAATGTCGGAAAGCGCTTCGTGCTTCGTACGCTTTTTGAAGCTTTGATGAACTTCCGGAGCCCAACGACGAGCTAATTCTTTAAACGTTGAGACGTCCAGATTACGATAGTGGAAATAATTTTCCAAACGCGGCATCCAACGCGCCATAAAGCGACGATCTTGACCAATTGAGTTACCACACATCGGGCTCTTGCCGGGCGGTACAAATCGAGCAAACTCTTCTAAAAGCATGTCGCTTGCCGTCTCTTCATCAATCGTGGATTCCAAGACTCGCTTTGTTAAACCGGATCGACCGTGCGTATCCGTATTCCAAGCATCCATTGCATTCATCGTACGTTCACTTTGGTGAATAGCAATCACTTGGCATTCATGCAAGATATTGAGTTGAGCGTCCGTAATGACAGCGGCTACTTCAATAACGCGATTAACTTCGGGTTGCAGCCCGGTCATTTCCATATCGACCCAAATAAGATTGTCATCACTATAACGAGGGTCTTTTTGAATTTCTTGTCCCATTTTGAGCAATAAATCCTTTACACTTCGGTGTTTAGAGATACCTAATATTGCCACAATTCAATGCCTTTTACTTTTGAACAAGTTTTCTTGGCTGCACTTCTTTTTTACTTTCTAGTGCATGCCTTTACCTGCACGGCTGAAATCGTGCACTTAAAACGCACCATTTCCGAAGTGCCGGCGGTTTTGCGTGAGAAGATTTCTTTAGCTCAACACACAAAAGCGGCTCGTTACGATATTGCCCGCACCAAACTTAACTTATTAGAAGTAACAGTGACGACTTGCGTGATTTTGGCGTTGACTTTATTTCAAGGCATTGACGACCTTTCTGAATTTTTAATTGATCAAGTCGGTGACCAATTTGCTTTCCATTGGATGCTCCCGGCCCTCATTGGCTTTATCTTTTTAATCGTTGACCTCCCCTTTAGCTGGTACAAAGAATTCCGCTTGCGCGAAGCCTATGGCTATATGCGTGAACAGCCTAGTCGATGGTTCGGTCGTTTCGCTTTAATGTCAATTTTAGGTTGGTTGGCAACATTACCGATTTTGTGGATTGTTTTGTGGCTTTGGTGTCAAAGTGGTTCTTTGTGGTGGATTGCCGGCTGGGTTGTGTTTTCCGCTTATCTTATTTTCCCGCTGCAATTGGCATGCCGCTTGCGCTATTCCTTACATCCATCAATGGCAGACAAATGTAATAACGAACCGCTTATCGATCGTTTAAAGAAATTAGGAACACGTGCAGGTATTCAAATTGACGATATTCGCGTGACGGATCCAGAGCACAACGATCAATTGCCTCCCGCTTTTGCTTTTGGTCATCGAAAAAAGGTTCTTCTTTTCATTCGCCACGATGTTTATAACAAGCTCTCTGAAGACAATTTGATGGCCATCAGTGCCCACGCATTAGCACGCAACTTAAGCCACATGTATTTCCAAGCATGGGCCATTTGCGCATTGGTGAGCTTACTTGTCTTCATGTTCTTAGGATGGCTTGCCCCTCAATCTTGGTTCTTAAACGAAATTGGATTTAAGGCGATTGGCCCTGGTCCCTACTATGGCTCGTTGCTCGCTTTTGCGATTGTGGCCTTACCAGTCATTCTCTTTCCGTTTAAGTTGCCGATGGAAGCGTTTTTGCGTCATTTGATTTTCCGTTCGGACCTTTTCGCATTGCACTATGCAGGATTAAATTCCATTACCAATGCGCTTATTGAGTTAACGCCCTCGCCCATCCGTCACTCTTGTGTGACGCTTGAGTTTTTTGATTTGCTCTTTTCACACGAGCCGAGCTTGATGGCGCGTATCAATCGTGTTCAAAAAGACTATATGAAGATTAAAAACGAGTTGCTCGAACAGCAAAAGTTTGAAGCCGACTTGGCAAGAAACCGCAATATCGTTAACGTTAGTCTTGCATTGGATCAACACAGCAAACATAAGTCTTTAGTTGATTATGATCGTCAAGAAAATCTTCAACGTGAACTCGCTCACAAAAAAGAAGCCGAATTAATTGCAAAAGCCGAAGCACAACGCAACGACGTCACGCAACCATTGGGTAGCTACATTGACCCTGCACAAGAAATCAATGAAAAAGCATTTAGCCAAGACAATACTCAACACCGCACCTACAAGATGAGTATTTGGCAAGGCTTTGTCGACATCATTCAACGCCTCGACAAAATGCAAAAAGATTATCGAGCACAACGTAAAGCCAAGGCTCTTGCTCAACAAAGTGACATTAGTGAAATTTCTGCTCCTGCAGCCGAAATCAAAGAAAGCGAAGTCGTCAAAGCCGACGATATCGCCCATTCTGATAGTCATATCACCGGTAACCATACGGTGGATACTGTCGTAGATGAACCCATTGTCGCCAAGTCTGAAGAAGTTCTCAAAGCTGACAATATTGAAAAAAACAGTCCCTCGATTGACTCAACAGCTAAAACTGCCAAAGAGATCGAGGTTGCCGAAAAATTCGAACACGATTTAAACAAAAAAACGATTGTCAACGAGGATACTCAAGTCGATATTCCCGTTGAATCGGAAAGCAATGTAGTGTCTGAAGAGATTAAACCTGAAAAAGAGTCTGCTTCTGAAAAGGCAGATTCCCTGGCAATTGAATCTGAAAGTCAAAAAACGAATGACGCTGAAATAACGGATACTCCATTGACTGAAACGTCGGAAGCGATTGAACAAACGGTTGAAACTCAACCCTCGCAAGAACCCGTTGTTTCTGAAAAAGTAGAAACAAAGGTTTTGGAGATTGACGAAGAAAAGTCTGAAGTTCAAACCGTTTCAACAGAAAAAGTATCGGCAAAAAAGGCCGCATTCAAGCGTCCCAGTTCCGGCCGACGTAAGGTCGCGTTGAAACAATTGCGTCAACGTCACAGTGCATTTGAAGAGACAAAACATGAGACCGCCGAAGAAACAAAATAACCATTCGGAGACCTTTACTGCTCAAGTGACCTCTTCCCATGGACGTCATCATTTTGTTCGTAATGCCGATGGGACAATTTTTGAGGCTCACCGTCGAGGTAAAAAAGCGGATGTGGTTGTGGGTGACTGGGTAGAGTGCTCGCAAGCCTTTGATAATACGGTAGCCATTGAATCGGTCAAAGACCGTGAGTCTTTGCTTTTCCGTCAAGACGAGTGGCGTACGAAAACACTGGCAGCCAACATCAACCAATTAGTGATTGTTTATGCCAGTGCGCCCCGCTTTAATCCTTGGTTTGTTTGGAAAGCTCTTTTAGCAGCCCACGCAGCTCACGTCCATCCCATCATTATTCGCAACAAGACCGACTTAACTGAAGGTGCCGAAGAAGCTCAACACTTTCTGAATGATCTCATGGCTATGGGATATGAGACCTACCACCTTTCCGCTCTTGATGAAGGTAGTGAAACCATTGCACTTCTTGATCGTATTTTTAACGAGAAAAAGTCCCTGTTGGTCGGTCAGTCCGGTATGGGCAAATCCACGATTTTGAATTTGTTGGTTGAAGAAGCAAACGCTCGTACTCAGGAGTATTCGCAAGCCCTCAACTTAGGTCGTCAAACAACGACGACGACAACGCTTTATGACCTTGATCGTGCCAATGGTTTTGTCATCGACTCACCAGGATTTCAAGAATTTGGCTTGGCACATTTGGAACTTAATGACATTTTGCGAGCCATGCCCGACATCTTGCCCCATGTTGAAGGGTGTCGCTTTGCCAATTGCCGTCACTTAAAAGAACCCAACTGTTCTGTGAAGGCAGCTGTTGAAGCGGGACAAATTAGTCAAGATCGTTATGACTTTTATGTCGCCACTGTCACGCAACTTGATAACCTCAAAGCTTGGTGAGCAGTTGAGTGACAAAAAATTGCCCCGATTTTTAAGTCGGGGCTTTTTTTTTATTTCGCCAAGTGGTGAATCACTAAATTACGATAAATTTCAAAAAGCGTAATCAGGCGCTTTTCTTCAAAATCAAATGCACATTGATGGTGACCGGCCTTTAATTCAGAACCCACGACAACGTAACTGCATTTACCGCCCAAGCGCTGAACTCGTTGAGCCAAAACCGTTGCATCTTCACTACCATTAAAGTTCATCCAAGCCGTGATCTTTTCAACGTGGCTCACGCCTTCGGCAGCCTTTGCGATATTATCTCTGGCTTCCGGATCGGGATTAAAGTCCAACGTTTCGCCTAAAATCTTGCAATCAAATTCGCAACCGTACATAGCGGCCGCAGCCTTTGCTCGCGTCATGGCTTCGTTAAACATATCCTCGTTTGTCTTGGCCGTTTCACCACGGACTTCGCATTGCATTTCAGCCTTGGATGCAATCACGTTGCGCCCTTCACCGGCACGAAGCGTACCGACATTCACGCGCGTCATACCCAAACCATGGCGAGGCAAACTCATTAAGGATAAAGAGGCGGTAGCCGCTGCCATAAGGGCATTGCGACCCACTTCAGGTTGCATAGCTGCGTGCGAAGGAGAGCCCTTATATTGGAGGTCAAATTTCGTCGAACACAAGAATTTTTCCGGTGCCGTAATAACTTCCCCAGCAGGGATATCACAGCCAAAGTGCCCGCAATACAAAAAGTCTAAGTCATCCAAAATGCCGCTTTCTGCCATCGGACGACCACCACGACCGCCTTCTTCGGCCGGTTGATAGATAATTTTGATCGTCCCGCACAATTGATCGGCATTGGCCTTAATCCAAGAAGCTAACCCCATTAAAACGGCTTGAGGGCCATCGTGGGAGCAAGCATGCATGTAGCCCGTATGTTGTGAAGCAAAACCTTCCTTATTCGGAATATGTTCAGGATCACTCGTTTCCGTCACTGGGATGCAGTCCAATTCACAGCGAAACCCGATAACGGGACCAGGACGACCGGTATCAAAAATACCGACAACCCCTGTCACGCCGTTCATACGAGCCAGGAGCTCTTCACTTACACCACGCTCACGAGCAAACTTCAAACCCTCTTCAATTTCCAAAGGCTTAGCACCTCGAATGAAATCTTCATTGATGACTTCTCGACCGCAAAGAACTTTAAAGCCTTCTTTTTCCAAATACTCAATCGCACGAGCACTGGAGACAAACTCTGCCCAACCGGGTTCCGGCCAAGCGTGTATTTCACGACGTTTTTCAACGAGCCACGATTGATTGATCGGTTCTTGATATGCCATGAGAAGCCACCTTTTTTAAAATTAAAGATAACGAATTAAAGAGATTGCCATCACACTCACCCAACCCACTAAAAGCGGTACGGCGGTACGTTTGACAATGACCAACGGGTTCACTTTGACCACAGCCGCCACAATAATCACAACGGCCGAAACGGGCGAAACTGCACGAATCAAATTGGAAGTGCATTGCATGGGCAAAGCAACCATAATTGGATCAATTTGGGCTTGTTGCGTCAACTGAGGGATCAACTCAATGAAGCTATAGAAAACCGCATTACCCGAGCCACTAATGAAGGTAATCAAAGCCGTAATACCAGAGAACGCAAACATCAAACCGGTATCGGCATTTTCCAACCCTTGGATAGAGCTTGAAATCATCTTAATCATGCCCATGGCACTAAGACCTGCCACCATAGTTGATGCAGCAACAATCAAAACTACGACTTGAGAAAAACCCGTTCCCATGCCCTTAAAGAAGATACCCGCATCACTCATGCCGTTTTTCACATCCCCCTTGCGAATCAATTCGCACACAAACGCTAAAGCAAAGGAGAACAACGTAATTTCGACCAAGCCAACCTTGACGGACTTGAAAAAGGCCCAGAAGAAAATGGTCAAAATCAAAGGCAGAATCGGGAAAAGCGCATAGTAAGTCGGTGCATCCAACGTTTTTTGAGCGAGTTTACTTTCATCAAACTCTGCCTGAACGCTGTCACCTTCTTTCTTATCCATGTGCTTTTGCCAGAAATAATGCACGACACCCATAATAATCAAGGCAGGAATCGTGATCGGTGCATGGTGATAAAAGACGTAGTCAACGACGTGCTCAAAACCCAAGACTCGAGCAGCTACCACGTTATCCCCGCCCAAAGGCGTCGGTACAATTGTAGCCGTCGTAGCGATGACACCGGCCGCCGTTAAAGCGCTCATCTTGGCAGCACGTAAAACAGGATAGAGCGTTGCCATCAAAATCACGGCCAACGACGAAGCGCTCGGAATAATGATGGACAAAATGGTTCCTAGCCAGAAAACCAAAGGAACCAACACATAGGGAGAGCGAATGCGTTCCAAGGGTTTACTCAAAACGCGAATGACCATGTCATTGGCACCAATTTGAGACATGTAGGCGGCAAAGCCAAACAACGTCAAGATGATTAAACCGGCGTTGGAGTACTGACGAATAAATAAATCCTTAACCGCTTTGAAGGGATCAACCCAAGCCAAACCGGAAGCTGCCTTTGCACTCACCACGGGATACCCCATAATGACCGCACAGAACATCAGCGTCAAACCAACCGCAAACAACACCACTTTGGCATCGTAATTTTTGGCAATTGCCCAACCGGCCAGACCAAGTGCCACAAGGCAAATAAGTGCACTAATCACTTTTAAAAACTCCAGAAGAAAGATGCTTAATTTTACCTTGCCTTTCAACGGCATAGGAAATATCTTTCAGTCCTGAGTTTTTCCCCCAATTTCGTGAGCCTCAATTGATATAATCGAATGATATTGAGAGCGGACATGTCGACCAACCATTCTGTTTCAAAACCCGTCATCGGCTTTGCGTTAGCTGCCATTGCTGCTTCGTTATGGGGCACGGCGGGCACGGCACAAAGTTTCATCACCCCCGGGGGCTTAAGCACACTTTGGGTGGGGGCTTTTCGTGTTCTTTTTGCCTGCATCTTTCTCTTCCCGCTTTTAGCTTGGCGACAACGCGCATGGGCGAAAACAGTAGCTGATAAACCGACAAAGAGTTACTACGTCAAAGTTATCGTTGCCGGTTTGAGCATGGCGTTTTTTAACCTTTTGTTTTTCTCTGGCATTAAAGAAGCGGGCGTTGCTCTTGGTTCTTGCACGACCATCGGTTCTGCTCCCCTTTGGGCAGGTCTCCTAGAATATCTTCTTAATGAAAAAGTGCCATCTAAAAGTTGGTTCTTAGGCATTGGTATTGCTGTGAGTGGCGGTGTACTAATGGCAATCTCACAAGCACAAGCAATTGAATTCAACATCTTCGGTTTGGCCATTTGTGTAGGAGCGGGTTTTTGTTACTCTCTTTATTCAGTCACCGCTAAAACGCTCGTCAAAGATGCGACTCCGCTTCAGGCCTCTGCTCATATTTTCTTGATTGCGGCATTAATCGCAGTTCCAGTTGCTTGGACAACATCTGGGATACCTGCCTTTTATTGGAAAGACCTTTTCATCGTTGCCTACCTTGGACTTGTGGTCACAGGGGTTGCCTATTTGCTCTATTCCACGGCTCTCAAAATGATTAATGTCTCGACGGCCGTTGCATTAGGATTATTAGAGCCTGTGATGGCGTTTATCTTGGCGATCGTTGTTGTTCATGAACCGATTTCTGTGGGAGCAAGTCTAGGACTTGTGGCCATTTTATTTGGGTTACTCTTTGTTTTACGATCAGAAAGTCGAAAAAATATTTCATAGACTGGAAAACAAAGTTAACAATACTTTTGTAGGACACATTATGACCAACAATCAATTCCCTATGGTTCGAGAAGTCCCTTACATGGGGGTTATTTGGGTTGTTCATCAAGCCAGTCTCCGAGGCTTTACCAATGGTGATCCCGATTGGTGTAATCTCGGTCAAGGTCAACCCGAGGTAGGTGAAATGCAAGGTGACTATCCACGCATTAACCACATTGATTTAGAGCCCCAAGATCATGCCTATGGCCCTGTTGGAGGCTCATTAGAAGTTCGTCAAGCCATCGCTGACATGATTAATCGTCAATACCGCCAAGGCAAAATACCTTACACGGCCGACAATATCAGCTTTGCTGCCGGTGGCCGACTCTCCTTGACCCGCCTTTATACGATCTTGGCAGACGGCTGTCGAATCGCTTATAAAAATCCTGACTACACGGCCTACGAGGACTACCTTTACGGCCTTCGCAACCGTTGCATGCTTTTACCCATTTACACAAAGCCTGAAAACGCTTTCCGTATTCCGGCTCAAGAGCTCGCAGACATCATCCATCAAGAACGAGTGAATTGTTTTGTTTTCTCCAATCCTTGTAACCCCACCGGTGAAGTGATTCAAGGCGAAACGCTCAAACGCTACGTTGAAATTGCGCGAACAGAAAACTGCCTCTTAGGATGCGATGAGTTTTATTCTCATTTCATCTACAACGATGACGGCACTCCCGCCCAAGGCCCGGTGTCTGCATTGGAGTTTGTTGAAGATGTTGACAAAGATCCTGTTGTTGTTTTCGACGGTTTAACAAAGAGCTACCGTTATCCCGGTTGGCGTGCCGGCTGGGCTGTGGGTCCCAAGCACATCATTGAACAAATGAACCGTGCAGCCAGCGCCGTGGACGGTGGTCCTTCAATGCTCACGCAACGCGCTGCATTGAAAGCTTTAAAACCCGATCGCGTCGCAACAACGACCAAGGCTTTACGCAATGAGTTTGCCAAAAAGCGTGACTATATGCTCAAAGAACTCAAAGATATGGGTATTGAACCGGCACAAGCCCCGAACGGTACGTTCTATATCTGGGCCAATATTGAAAAATTACCGACCCCGATTAATGACGCCGATGATTTCTTCTTTGCTTGCTTAGAAGAAAAAGTTATGACAGTTCCGGGCCACTTCTTTGATGTTCGCCCCTACCGTGTTCGTCCGGCAGAAGAACCCTATCGCCATTGGGTTCGACTCTCTTACGGCCCCGACATGGAAACGGTCAAAAAGGGTTTGAAGAGAATGCGTGACGTAATTCAAAAGTACGCCTAATCTTTACACAAAAGAAGCTTCTGACTTGGGGAAAGTCAGGAGCTTTCTTTTTATCAGCTGTCCTAAAATGATTAAGTTAATGGCTTGATTTTTAGCCATACTTTTTTAGACAAAGGAGCGAATCCAAAATGTTATCCGTTGCTGCTTACATTCCTGAAATGATCAAAACCCGTCGTGAATTCCACCAAAATCCGGAAATCGCCTGGACGGAATTTTTAACGACGCAAACGATCGTTAAACGCGTTCGTGAATTGGGTTTTAAAACGGTTGTTGGTAAAGCGCTCTTTAATCCTGAATTTGCTTTAGGTCGTATTGAATCCGTCATTGAAAAGGCAAAAGCCAAAGCTTTGGCTGACGGCATGGATCCGGCTTTAATGAAAGAACTTGATGGCTTTACGGGATGTTTGGCCATTTGGGAAACAGGTCGTCCGGGCCCCGTCACGGCCCTTCGTTTTGACATTGACTGCGTGAACGTTGAAGAATCCATGGGCGAAGAAAACGAAGCCATGAAGGAAGGCTTTACAAGCCATAACGAAGGCTTGATGCACGCCTGCGGTCACGATGCACACGCTGCAATGGGTCTTGCCATGGCCCATTGGATCCACGACAATGCTGATCAACTCTGCGGTACGATCAAGATTCTTTTCCAACCGGCTGAAGAAGGTACGAAGGGGGCGAGCGGCATTGCTCACTCCACTAACCTTGACGATGTCGATTATCTCGTCGGCGGTCACGTTGGTGTTGCTGCCAAGTTGCACGAAATCGCCATTATTCGTGAAGGTTTCTTATCCACCACGAAATTGAATTGCTCCTTCCTTGGTGTTCCTGCTCACGCAGGCTCCTCCGCTCACGCCGGTCGTAATGCTTTGATGGCTGCTTGCACGGCCGCCATGCAAATCATGGGGATTGCCCGTCACGGTGATGGTGAAACCAGCGTAAACGTCGGTACGATTCGCGCCGGTGAGGGTCGCAACGTTGTTCCTGTTCACGCCTCGATGGAATTGGAAGTTCGTGGTTCTACCAACGAAATTAACGCTTATATGCAAGAGACAGCAGAGCGCATGATTCGCGGTTCAGCAGAAAGTTACGGCGTGCAACACAAGATTGACATCGTCGGTCAAGCCACGAATATTGTGAGTGATAAAGAACTTTGCGATGCTTTTGAAAAGATTGCAAAGGGTATGCCCACGGTGAAGCGTGTTTTTGATATCCACGGATGCCCCGGTAGTGAAGACTGCTCTTTGTTGATGCAAAAGGTTCAATCTCACGGCGGTAAGGCCATGTTCTTCTACTATGGCTGTAACCACCACGGTCATCACCGCGGTGACTTCTGTATCCAAGACACAGAAAGCTTGCCTGAAGGCCTTGAACTCTTTGCCAAGATGGTCGAAGAATTAAACGCTGTCAAATAATCTTTTCTAATTTTTAGACTTAAAGGCTGACATCAACAGTTGTCGGCCTTTTTGCTTATATGCTCCATCAATTTCGTCTTATCTAGGTATTACGTCTCTATTCACACTCTCTTTGCAGTGATAAGGTAGATTCATCCCTCTACATCTACTTTGAAAGAGAAAAAAATGGATATCCTCGTTAACCCCATTATTGTTTCGGTCATTGTGCTATGCGCGCTATGCCTGTTCAAACTCAATGTCTTATTGTCTTTGATCATCGCAGCCATCACAGCCGGCCTTTGTGGCGGTTTGAGCATTTCTAAAACGATGGAGCTTTTAGCCAATGGTTTTAGTGCTAATGCCACTACCGCTCTCGCTTATATCCTTTTAGGAACTTTTGCAATTGCCATTGCCCGCACGGGCCTTATGCAAATGCTTGTGAAGTGGTTGAGTCATCACATGGGCGAACGTCCTGTCGTTTTTTGTTTGACGATCGCTTTTATTGCGTGCTTGTCTCAAAACGTTGTCCCTGTTCACATTGCATTTATTCCGCTCTTGATTCCGCCGTTGCTTGTCTTAATGAACAAGATGCAACTTGACCGTCGTGCTGTGGCGTGTGCTTTAGGCTTTGGCTTAACGGCCCCATACATTTCTTTGCCGATCGGTTTTGGCTTAATCTTCCAAGGCATTGTGGCCGATTCTATGAGCTCTAGCGGCATGGCAACCACCGTTGACGATGTTGCCTCTGTTGCTTGGATCTTGGGGCTTTCTATGTTTGCTGCTTTGCTATTGGCCATCTTTGTCTTTTATCGCAAACCTCGCCAATATCAAGACCTCCCGGTCATGGGAACGGAAGACATGGACAATGTTGAAACGAAGTTTAATTTCAAACACTGGATGACTTTGCTCGCCATTGTTTTGGCGGTGGCCGTTCAGCTCGTATTGGAATCGCTTCCCTTGGCAGCCCTGATGGGTTTGACGATTATGTTAGCCGGTCGAGCCTTCCGCTTTAATGAAATTGACAAGCAAGTGGCAAGCGGTATTTCCATGATGGGCTTTATTGCGTTTGTCATGTTAATTGCCGGTGGTTATGCAGGCATCTTAAAGGCAACCGGTGCAGTGCCTACGCTCATCGAAAGCGTTGTTCCTTACATCGGTCAAAATAAGTGGCTAGCCGCTATTGTCATTAACCTTATTGGACTCGTTGTTACGATGGGGATTGGTACCTCTTTTGGTACGGTTCCGATTTTGGCTGTCATTTATGTTCCGCTTTGTGCTGCAGTTGGTTTTTCTGCTCCGGCAACGATCTTGTTGCTCACGGCAGCGGGCGCTTTGGGCGACGCAGGTTCTCCCGCTTCCGACAGTACCTTAGGTCCAACAAGCGGCTTGAATGCTGACGGACAACACAGCCACATTATGGATACGTGTGTACCTACGTTTTTGGTTTATAACATTCCTTTGATGTTAGCAGGGGTCATTGCTGCACAATTCCTCTAATTGTCTGTCGCAATGTTATTACAAGCCTGAAACTCACAAAAGTTTCAGGCTTTTTCTATTTTGCAATTTCCAAAAGAAAACCCCTCAACGCAAAGCGCAGAGGGGGAAGAAAAAATAAAGAAGAGCAAAATGAATTTTGTACTGTTAATAGTGCCAAAATTCTCAAACAAATACGATAATTAGAGACTACCCAAAAGTACTAAGATTGGCTTTTTTCTGCATAGTTTTACTTACCCAAAGGCAAGAAAAAGAGGTCCATAAAGGACCTCTCAGACTGTTGACTAACCCAGGTTTTTCACGAAATCTGGGTTAATTTTTGCCC
>CAJLGW010000053.1 GCA_905206345.1 uncultured Sutterella sp.
CAATTCTGTTTTTAATTTCATACAGTTAGGCTTTATTCAGCTGATAAACTCAGGAAAAATACAACGATCTTTTGTTGTATCACAACACTTTTTACCACGAAAAAATGTCGGAGTCTTTTGAAAAACTCCGACATTTCTTTAAATATCAACGTGTTAGCGTTTGATTAGTTCAACGTAAAGCTGATTGGTATTTGTTGATCTTCTGGCGGTTGCGGGTCATGTAACTCTCCATCCACGCCAGGGAAGGCCAATTCTTCATCGTCATCTTCAACCATAAAGTTGGTTTCATCCAAAAGCGTTACGGTTTCTGGCTTGATGCCGGCAATACGAAGCACGTTTAAAAGCGTTGCCATTGCTGTATCCGGCGCATCCATAAACAAAGGCCAGGAAATCCCTTGAAGGATTTGATTGTCTTTGCCTTTCAGCCCAATTCCGATACGAAGCTCTGTTAAGGCAACGCACCCCATCATCGGAGACTCATAGAAGTTTCCGATTGCGAATGTCAGGTCATCGAGCTTGAGGTTAAACGTATGTTGAAGATTCTTTAAGGCTTCATTAAAGGAGAAGTGTCTAAAGAGTTTGCCAGCTTCCGTTAATGTAATGACGGGCGGTGCAATGAGCACTTCAGGATGCACTTCTTCAAACATCAAAACCTTGTCAAGGTATTTCTGCATCTCGAGCGAGTGATGCATGATCAATTCAATCTTGGTTGCTAAATAGTGCGCCTTTAATTCACGATAAAGGTCTTTTGCCAAACGTTGCTTGAATTTACTCAAGTGCTTGGAGTCCAATTGAATTTCTGCAAAAGAGCGATTCGTCGGCGCTTCAAAAATGAGGGCAATGACACGAATGTCAGCAACGAGGTTATTGACCTCTTCAGCGTCTTCCTCAGAAGCGCAGAATGTGCAAACACCGGGCTTGGCAATATGCCCCCACATCTTGATTTGCTTATTCAATTGCACGGGGCTAAGAGCAAAGTGCTCGGTATTTAAAATGTCACGGTTGACACTGACCTTAAAGCCTTCTGGTAACAGCTTTTCAAAGTGCTTCAAAAGTAAATCAGTGATGCTTTTGGGCAACTCGCCATGAGGCAAACCGTAGGAGCTCGAAGCCAAGAAGGGGAGTGTGACCAATAACCATTGACCTTCATCGTCAATGGCGTGGGCAGCGACGGATTCAAAGAAGAAATTGATGTCCATGAGCACGTTGTACTCATAGCCTTCGCGTTCAAAATGACGAAGAATATCGGTCACGAAATCGCCCTTTTCTTCTTTGTAGGCGAGTTCCGTGGCTGTAATCAGCGTGGAGTTATAAAGGTGATGCAAGTCTTTATCGTTGTTGTTTAAAGATTCGGTAAAGAGTTCGATAATGCGATCACGCAAAACTGAATTTTTTTTCGTCACAATATTTTCCAAAAAGACAAGAAAGGGCATCCGCAGATGCCCTTTTTGATGGCCTATGAATTAGTCCACTTTCGTATGAACTTGAATCAAGGGCGTCTCATCGAGCGGGGGCAAGACCTTGCGAGGACGACCCGGGTAAACGATGGGCTTGTACTCGACGGGTTTAACCAATTCCGCACGGGTATGAACGACTTCTAAACCGTTCTTAGCTAAGGCTTCTTCCAAACCTTCGGTCAAACGAGCTAAAGCGTTCGTGTCTTCTTCGACAGCCACCGGTTCTTCAACGGCAACTTCTGCCTTCACTTCAGCTGCAGCTTCAGCGGCAACGACGGGCGTCTCGATAGCGACTTCGGTCGTTTCTTCAGCACGCGGGCGTTGTGCCTTGGTTTCACGCTTGACGTTAGCAATGTTGCTTTCAACGTTAACGTGTTGCGTTTGGATGGGTTCAGCCGCGAAGGTTTCCGTCAACGGACTCGTACGAACGGGGCTGTCTTGCATGTACTCTTCAGGCAAAACAACCGGAGCACGGTTCATTTCTTCGGCTTCAACTTCCGGAGGAATGCCACGGGAGCGGCGCGGAGCGGCTTCATCACCGGAGCGACGACGGCGACGCGGACGACGTTCTTCTCGAACCTCTTCCGTTGCTTGAGCCGGCGTTTGTTCCGCAGCTTGAGCACTCGTGTCTAAATTGTCGGTAGCAAAGTTAAAGTCATTTTCATCCTTGACTTCAACCTTAGGAGCAACGACTTCTTCTTGAACTGGGGCAGCGGCCACTTCGGCTTCAACCGGACGCGGCAAAGCAACCTTGGCTTCGGGTGCCGGCAACAATTCCACAGGTTCGGGCTTATTGCGACGGCGCGTGCGACGACGAGATTGCTGAACGTCTTGAGCGGCGGGCTTTTCTGCCGTTACCGTTTCTTCTGCTTCGGGCTTTGTAGCAGCATCCTTGTCTTCAACCTTTTCGGTACGTTCGCGACGCGTACGACGCGTGTCTTTATCACGACGATCGCGCGGGTTGCGACGTTGACGACGTTCGGGACGAGCTTTCTTCTCTTCCGTCTTCTTTTCTTCTTCGGCTTCTTTCTTGGAGCCAAACAAGAAGTTAATCAAACGCGTAATGAGGCTGGGTTCTTGGGCTTGTTGCGTGCGCTTTTGAGCTTCTTCGCGAGCCGTTTGACGTTCAGCCTTCTTATTGATTAAGCGATCCGCTTCATTGTGTTCTGGAGCCGGAGCTTCGGGCATGAAGTTACGGATAACCGGTTCTTGGCGCTTCGTGGCGGGCTTTTCTTCAGCCTTCTTCACGCGATACGGATCAACGTTTTCTTCAGGCTTAATGTCTTCAGCACGCTTGTAGCTAGCCACTTCATCATCTAAACGATCGTCGTCATAGCGCAAACGTTCGATGTGATAGTGCGGCGTTTCCAAGAATTTATTCGGGATCAAAACGATCGGCAAACGATGACGAGCTTCGATCTTGGCGATATCGGTACGCTTTTCGTTGAGCAAGAAGCTGGCGACATCGACCGGCACTTGTGCGTGAACGGCACCCGTACCTTCCTTCATGGCTTCTTCTTCCAAGATACGAAGGATTTGCAAAGCGCAGCTTTCCGTGTCACGAATCACGCCCACACCGTTACAACGGGGGCAGGTGATGTGGTTGCCTTCGGCCAAAGCCGGACGCAAACGTTGACGAGACAATTCCATCAAACCGAAGCGGCTGATCTTGGCCATTTGAACACGAGCGCGGTCATAGCGCAAAGCTTCTTTAAGGCGCATTTCAACAGCGCGTTGGTTCTTCGGATCGTTCATGTCGATGAAGTCGATCACGATCAAACCGCCTAAGTCACGCAAACGCATTTGGCGGGCGACTTCGTCAGCGGCTTCACAGTTGGTGCGGAAAGCCGTTTCTTCAATGTCAGAGCCACGCGTAGCACGAGCCGAGTTCACGTCCACAGCCACCAAAGCTTCCGTGTGGTCGATCACAATGGCGCCACCGGAGGGCAACGGAACGGTACGAGAGTAAGCCGTTTCGATTTGGTGCTCAATTTGGAAGCGGGAGAAAAGCGGCGTTTCTTCACGATAGCGCTTAACACGACCGACCATGTCGGGCATGACGTGAGCCATGAATTGGCGAGCTTGATCATAGATTTCATCCGTATCGACCAAGATTTCACCGATTTCCGGTTGGAAATAGTCACGGATGGCACGAATGACCAAATTGCTTTCTTCAACAATCAAGAACGGAGCAGGGTTGGCGCGCTTTAAAGCTTCGCCCTTCGGACCCACGGGTTCTTTAATGAATTTGGAAAGCGTCTTGTTGCCTTGTTGATAGGTCAACTCAAATTGCGGACAGGCCGCATCAGAGATGGCTTCCCAGAGCTTTAAGAGGTAGTTCAAGTCCCATTGGAGTTCTTCCAACGTGCGACCGATACCGGCCGTACGAGCAATGATGCTCATGCCGGTGGGCATGCGCAAACGATCCATCGTTTCGCGCAATTCTTGACGTTCTTCGCCTTCGATACGACGAGAAACACCACCACCGCGGGGGTTATTGGGCATCAAAACCAAATAGCGACCAGCCAAAGAAATGAAGGTCGTTAAGGCTGCGCCCTTGTTACCGCGTTCTTCTTTTTCAACTTGAACGATAAGTTCTTGGCCTTCAACCAAAGCATCACGGATGCTGGCCGTACGGACATCAACACCTTCCTTGAAGTACTGACGAGAGACTTCTTTAAAAGGCAAGAAACCGTGACGTTCTTCGCCGTAGTTGACGAAGCAGGCTTCAAGACTGGGTTCAATGCGGGTGATCACACCCTTATAGATATTGGATTTGCGTTGTTCGCGACCGGCTGTTTCGATATCAATATCGATAAGCTTTTGGCCGTCAACAATACCAACGCGCGTTTCTTCAGCGTGCGTGGCATTAAATAACATGCGTTTCATTTAAAAAACACTCCGGGGAAGTCTCATTGACGCCGAGACTTACCTTGTAGGCGTGCCGAAAAAGAAACGAAATTGGAGGCGGTTAAGTTAGTGGCGGCAAAGGGCCGCAATATAAAAAGAACAATCTTTTCCAGGAGTCAATATCAAGTCCTCAATCCCGTGGAAACGGGAGAGTATTCCGCTTGAATAACTCAAGAAAATCAAAAGTTAGACGTGTGTCGCCATTAATGAGCAGTAGGGAGAGCTAACCAACGAACAAATTCAAAAATGCACGCTCTGAGGCTGTGCTTTTTGCATCAAGCTCAATCCCTCACATCGGGTCTAATAACAAATTTTCACTTAACACTGTAAGTCTGACGGCCTGCATTAATAGGAAAACCGGTTTGATTGTGATGAGAGATGACTCAGAAAGTTAAAACTTTTTATTTAACGATCGGTCGAATTTAATTGCTTTCGCACTCATCGATTGTCGGTTTACAAATCAACGCACCCAGTCTCAGTGGGACTCACGAACCACACAACATTCGCTTCTACGGCATTACAAAACAGAATAGGTGACCACGCTCCCCAAATTAAACAGTAATCTGTCGGGTCAATAGCGCATGGCAATCTCTATTCCATGAAACCGTTTTGCTGCTCGGAGACTTCTTTTTCTCCCCTTACTTCCCTGCCCGTTGATCATCACCAACGTCTCCGTCAAGGGCAAAAGCGCAGCGTCTTTTGCATGCGAAAAAGCTCTCAGCCATTTAAATAGATGGTTGAGATACGTTTTTTCGTCTAAACATGGCTAAAATGCTCATGTTATTAATTGCGTCAAAAGCGACCCTTTTACAAAAATCAGGGCTGACATTTGACCAGCTCCACATTATATAGTGTTTATGTCTGATTTAGGTAAAGTTCCGCAGTTTATTGCTTCTTCTAAAGCCCTGGCCAAGACCGATGCCGTGGTTTGGGTGAAAATCGGCCCCGATGCCGATGGTCAACGATTGGACAATTATCTGTTCCGTATCGCCAAAGGGGTGCCGAAGAGCCATATTTACCGCATCGTGCGAGGCGGTGAGGTGCGTGTTAATAAAAAGCGCGCCCAAGTCGACACTCGTCTTCAATTAGAGGATGAACTTCGCATCCCTCCGATTCGAGTCTCTTCGACTCCCAAGAAAGAACAACCCGTGCCGGTAAGCGACGCTGATTTGCCGATTCTTTACGAAGATGAACACATTTTAGTGGTCGATAAACCTGCCGGTTTGGCCGCTCACGGTGGCTCCGGTATCAGCTACGGACTCATTGAGCGCGTTCGTGCCGCCCGTCCCAACCAACCCTTTTTAGAGTTAGCTCACCGCCTTGACCGTGAAACGAGCGGTGTGATGATGTTGGCAAAGTCCCGTAAGGCGCTTGTTCGCTTGCATGAAATGATGCGAGAAGGGGAAGTGCACAAGTCTTATAAGACTTTAGTCTTGGGCGATTGGGTCAATGACCGTCAGCACGTTAAAGCAAAACTTCACAAGTTTGTGACTGCTTCGGGCGAACGTCGCGTCTGCGTTGATAATGAAAAGGGGTTGCCGAGTCACACGATTTTCCAACTGCTTAACCGCTTCGGTGACGTTTCTTATTTAGCCGTGGATTTAAAGACCGGTCGTACACACCAAATCCGAGTGCACGCTCAATCTTGCGGTCATCCGTTGGTGGGCGATGAAAAGTACGGAGACTTTGAAGTCAATAAAGCGATTGCCAAGGGCTCTTTAGGGATGCCTTTTAAGCGCATGTTCTTGCATGCCTATCGTTTATCCTTTAAGCACCCGATTACGGGCGCTAATATGGAAGTGACTTCTCCCTTGCCTACCGAATGCGCAAAATTAATTGCTTACTTAAAATCGCGAAAGGAAGATTAACGATGTTTGTCCCTAAATATGACCTCTTTGTTTTCGACTGGGACGGAACGATCATGGATACGACCGAACCGATTGCAGCCGGTATTTGTCATGCTTTCGTGACGTTGGGTTATAAAGATCCGGGCATGGAAGCGGCTCGAAGCGTGATTGGTTTGGATTGGCGAAGCGCAATTTTGACCTTAGAGCCCAACTTTCGCTTAGAAGAGTACGACGCTTTTGAAACAGCCTATCGCGACTATTACATTGTCAAAGAACGTGAAATCGGTATCTTCCCCGGCATGGAAGAGATGCTTCGTAAGATGCAAACCGCAGGCCTTCGTATGGCGGTGGCGACCGGTAAAAGTCGTCGAGGCTTAGATCGCGTGTTTGCCTTAACCGGTATTGCCGATGCGTTTGAAACCACAGTGACTGCTGATGAAAGCGCCGGTAAACCCAACCCTTTGATGCTTGAGATGATTTCCGAGCGCACGGGCGTGGCGTTGGAACAAATGGTGATGATCGGGGATACCGAGCACGATTTGTATTTGGCAAAAAATGCCGGTTGTGCCGCTGTTGCCGTTTCTTACGGCGCCTTCCCTAAGAGCGAATTAAAGAAGTGGAAGTTGCCTGTGGTTGATAACGTTCCTCAATTGGTGAGCGCTTTGGGTTTGGACGACCTCTACCACTAACACCTATTTGATAGAAACAGTACGCTGCAAACCTCTCTTTTCAAAGAGGGGACAAGGCGTACCCATTTATCCCTAAAAACGAGATGACCGCACGAATGTGCGGTCATTGTGTTCTAGCGCTTGAAATGCGTATTGGGCTTTTTCTTGAAGTGCGTTGTTTGTCGCACAGAATCGTTTCGGGTCACTTTTTCGGCCAAAATGGCAAAAATGGCAGGAACCTTGGGGAGGGCGGGGAGCGCCTTTTTCCAAGCTTGAGCCGTTTGTGTGCGAACCATCTCTTGAGAGCCCGTCACGTCTAAAGCGACCGTAATGCGTGTTGTGGGCTTAAGCGCTTGGCAGAGGTAGTCCAAAAACGCCGCATTGCGGTACGGGGTTTCAATAAAAAGTTGCGTCTCACCTCGGGCGCTTTGGCGCTCAGCCGCCAAAAGGGCTTCCGTGCGAGCGGGCTCCTTAATCGGCAGGTAGCCAAGAAAGCGAAAATGCTGACCGTCAAGGCCACTGGCCATGAGAGCGAGCAAAATGGACGAGGGCCCTACCAAGGGACGCACGTGAAGCCCTAACTCTTGAGCGCGAGCCACGATGTTAGCACCGGGATCGGCAATACCGGGGCACCCCGACTCACTGACAATGGCAATGTCGTGACCATCTTTAGTAAGGGGTTCAAGCCATTGGTCAATCTTTTCGGCGGCCGGTTCGTGGCCGATCTCTTCAATATGCAATTGAGCAATGGGCGTCGGGTGTTCGGCGACTTTCAGGTAAGCTCGAGCACTTTTCGCATTTTCGGCTAAAAAGTACTGCGTCTGACGCAAGACGTTTAAGGTTGAAGCGGGGAGGGTGTCCGTAACGTCGCCTTCGGCAATGCGATTGGGTAATAAATAAAGCGTGGCCATTTTCTGTCAGTCCTTAAGACCGGGTAAAACCGGTAAGCCTGCTTTCGCTAATAAAGAAACCGTTTGAATTAAGGGCAGACCAATTAAAGCGGTGGGGTCATCCGAGACCACACTCTTCATTAAGGCAACGCCCAATTTTTCGATTTTGGCAGAGCCTGCGCAGTTATAGGGCTCTTCAATATCGAGGTAACGTTCAATCGTCTCAAGCGATAAAGTTTTCATCGTCACCGTGGTGGGCACCATTGTCTCGAACGTTTCACCTTGGGGGTTCACGATGCAAAGAGCGGTCATAAAGACCAATTGCTTGCCCGACATGGCGCTTAACTGTTCGATGGCGCGCTCGCGTGTGTGAGGTTTACCGAGAATACGATCGCCTAATACAGCGACTTGGTCGCTGCCGATGATGATGGCGTTAGGGTGTTGCTCATGAATCGCCAAGGCTTTCAATTTAGCCAAACGCGTGCAAAGCGCCTGAGGCGTTTCACCCGGCAGTGCACTTTCATCAATGTCGGGTGAGGCACACGTAAAATCGACGCCTAAGCGAGAAAGGAGCTCTTTACGATAAGGGGAGCTCGACCCAAGAATCAGTTTCGGTAACATAACACACACGAAATTTGAGACGCTAACTAACATAGAGCGTCTGATGATATACAATAGCCCTCGAGATTTTTCGATCCGATGCTAATCATCTCTCAAAAAGTTTTCTCAAATCAGGATAACTTTTGAGAAAGGAATCTTTAAATGACGAAGTCTAAACAAAATTTTGCCACAGTCGATATTTTTTCTGTTTCTCGTAAACATCAACGCATCGAAACGCAAGTGCCGGTAAAGGACATGCCGGAGTTGTGTGCCTTTTTGTGTGATGTGAGTGATAGCGACATGATTGACGTCGTGATTGAAGGTTGCGATGGCGCCAAGGGCTTGCCCGGTGCTATTTTGCAGTTCAGTGGTGAAGTATCCGTTCCTTGCACGCGCTGCATGAAGCCCATTGTCGTGACGGTGGAGCGCGAAGTACCGTTTCTTTTCGTGATGACCGAAGCCCAAGCCAACCGTTTGCCGATCGATGATGACGACGAATGGGAAATCGTGGTGGGCTCTGATCGCATGAACGTGGCCCAATGGGTTCAAGAAGAAGCCATTTTGTCGTTGCCGAATTTCCCGCGTCATGACGACTGTGAACCGACCATCGAGCTTCAAGAGGAACAAAGTCACGAAGAAATTGCAAAAAAAACAAATCCTTTTGCAAATTTACGAGACTTAATGAAAAAAAACTGATACAATAGCCAAACTTTTTTTGCGCCCTCGTGAATCATTGTTGGCATAACAGTGACGACTTGGGTATAATTTTTCGTTTTCAATCGTGGGGTATTGCTATGGCAGTCCAACAAAATAAAAAATCGACCAACAAGCGCGGTAACCACCGTGCTCATGACTTCTTGACGAACCCGGCTACGGCTGTTGAACCGAAGACCGGTGAAGTTCACCTTCGTCACCACATCAGCCCGAACGGCTTCTACCGTGGTAAGAAGGTCATCGACGTCAAGGGCGAATAATAGCGTCACTTGTCATTAACGGATTGGGTTGAATCGGCTATCGGAGTATTTCGCTTTCGCCGGCAACGCCAAAACCCCACAGCCAATGTGCAAACGTTGCGGTGGGAGACAAAATAAATGATGCTCGTTTAACCGCCGTTGTTGATCGACTAGGAAAAGGAATCCAGTTTTGGATTCCTTTTTTTTCGTACGCGCAACTCAAAATGCGACAGAGTCTAACGAAATGTTGCATTTTTCTAGTAAGGCAGGCCTTCTTTCTTTTAAAATTAAAGATTAGGTTTTAGAAAAAGAAAGGGCAATTGAAATGGCTCAGATTTATTCACGTATTGTGGCAACGGGTTCGGCCTTGCCGGAAAAAGCAATGACCAATGCACAATTGGCTCAAGAGCTTTCGCTTCGTAACATTGAAACGTCCGATGAATGGATTCGTACGAGAACGGGTATTGAGAAGCGTTACTTAGCCGAACGCGGTTTGACGACCACGAAGTTGGCCGAGCGCGCAGCGCGTTCTGCTTTCTGGGATAGCACGATTGCTCCTGAAGACATTGATCTTATTATCGTGGCAACGACGACGCCTGACATGGTTTTCCCGTCAACGGCCTGCCAATTGCAAAAGGCTTTGGGCTGTAAGCGTGGTGCGGCCTTTGACGTGCAAGCCGTTTGTGCCGGTTTTATCTATGCGTTAGTCAACGCCGATGCCTTGATCCGTACGGGTGCTTATAAGAACGCATTGGTGGTGGGCGTCGATGTCATGAGCCGTTTGGTGGATTGGGATGACCGTTCAACCTGCGTGCTTTTTGGCGATGGCGCCGGTGCTGTGATTTTGTCTGCAAGCGAAGAGCCGGGTTTGTTGGCCTCTCACTTGTCTGCAGACGGTACGCTCGATGAAAAGGTTTTGGGATGTGAATCTCACTTCCAAGGTGGCGAGTCTCACGGCGAAGCCTTTGTTCGCATGGATGGTCAAGCCGTTTTCAAGATGGCGGTTTCTGCTATGCACGAAAGCGCTCAAAACGTTTTGAATACGGCAGGTTTAACGGTGGCCGATGTTAACCATTATGTGCCTCACCAAGCCAACTTCCGTATTATGGAAAAGGTCGCTCAAAAGATCGGCATTGATATGGATAAGATGGTTGTGACGGTGAATCGTCACGGCAACACCTCTGCGGCGTCCGTCCCCTTGGCTTTGGATAACGCTGTGCGTCACGACAAGATTCAAAAGGGTGATGTCGTATTAATGCAAGCCGTCGGTGCCGGTATGGCCTGGGGCAGTGTTCTTTTGAAGTGGTAATTTGAGGTTTTATTTATGAAATTAGCATTTGTGTTCCCCGGTCAAGGCTCGCAATCGGTCGGTATGCTCGATAGCTTCCAAGATAACGCCACCGTGCAAGCCGTCTTGGCTCAAGCCAACGAAGCTTTAGGTGAAGACTTGGTGAAGTTGATCCATGAGGGGCCGGCAGAAGAATTAAATCTGACCGTTAACACCCAACCCGCTCTTTTGACGGCTTCGATTGCTATGTATGAAGCATGGAAAGCTCAAGGTGGCCCGATTCCTTCTTTGATGGCAGGTCACTCTTTGGGTGAATACTCCGCTTTGACGGCTGCTGGCGTTTTCACCATTGCTGAAGCCGTGAAGTTGGTGCGATTCCGCGCTCAAACGATGCAAAATGCGGTGCCCGTGGGTGTCGGTGGTATGGCCGCCATTTTGGGTTTAACCGATGAAGTTGTGCAAGAAGTTTGCCAAGCTGCAAGCGCTCACGGCGTGGTTGAAGCGGTGAACTTTAATTCGCCCGGTCAAGTCGTTATTGCCGGTGTTAAAGAAGCGGTTGAAGTTGCTTGCGCCATGGCAAAAGAAAAGGGCGCCAAGCGCGCTTTGATGTTGGCGGTTTCTGCACCGTTTCACTCTTCAATGATGAAACCCGCCGCTGATACCTTGCGTGAACGCTTAAAGGCAACGCCGATGAGTAAGCCCGCTGTAGATGTGATTGCCAATATTGACGTCGCGGTTCACGCCGAGACCGATGCCATTGTTGAAGCTTTGGCTCAACAAGCCGCCGGTGCCGTTCAATGGGTCAAGACCATTGAGTCTTTCAAGGCTCAAGGTGTCACGCACGTGGTTGAATGCGGCCCGGGTCGTGTGTTGGCCGGCTTAATTAAGCGTATTGATTCATCCATCGTTGTGATGAACATCAACTCTGAAGAATCTTTGCAATCTGTTTTGGCTGAAGTCAAAGCCCTTTAAGGAATATTTTGATGTCTATTTTTACCAATGATGCATTAGCCGGTGAAGTCGTTTTCATTACCGGTGCTTCTCGCGGTATCGGTGCCAGTATTTTGGATCAATGCTTGGCAGCCGGTGCAACGGTGATCGGTACGGCCACGAGTGAGTCCGGTGCCAAAGCCATTACGGATAAAATCGCTGCCGCTCAAGGTAAGGGTTGTGGTGTTGTATTAAATGTGACGGATGCTCAACAGTCTGAAGAACAATTGGAAGCCGTTGCTAAAGAATACGGTGCCGTGACCGTGTTGGTTAATAACGCTGGTATTACGCGTGACGGTTTAGCCATGCGTATGAAAGATGAACAATGGCAAGAAGTCATTGATACGAACTTGACGCCGGCGTTTCGTTTAAGCCGCATTGTGATGCGTGGCATGATGAAGGCCCGTCGCGGTCGTATCATCAATATCGTGAGTGTGGTGGGCAGCATGGGTAATGCCGGTCAAGCCAATTACGCAGCTGCTAAAGCGGGCGTTGCCGGTATGACGCGCGCTCTTGCTCGCGAATTAGCTCCGCGCAATATTACGGTTAACTGTGTGGCTCCGGGCTTTATTGAAACGGACATGACGGCTGCATTGCCGGAAGACCATCGTGCTGCTTTAATGGCACAGATTCCCTTGGGTCGCCTCGGACAAACGGATGATATTGCTCAAGCCGTTTTGTACCTCGCTTCGCCCGCCGCGGCCTATGTGACGGGGGTTACGTTGCATGTCAACGGTGGCATGTACATGGTATAGCTAAGGGCCCTCATCACTAAAAAGTGTGCAAATGGGCATGGCTCTGATAAAATAGGGGAAATTTCATTTTTACAATGCAGTTTCCCTTTTTTTTTGGGGGGACTGTGTTGATTAAGTATTTATCAAGGAGACTTATCAAATGAACGACATCGAACAACGTGTCAAGAAGGTTATCGCCGAACAATTGAACATCAATGAAGCTGATATCAAGAACGAATCCGCTTTCATCGAAGACCTCGGTGCTGACTCTTTGGATACGGTTGAGTTGGTTATGGCTTTGGAAGATGCCTTCAAGGTTGAAATCCCCGATGATCAACAAGAAAAGTTGCGTACGGTTCAACAAGCCATCGATTTCATCCAATCTACGGCTAAGTAATCGTAACCATCGTTAGATGGCTCCTCGCTGTAAACGCCTAATCCATAGGGTCGTTTAGGCGGGGATTCTTTTTTGAAGTCTATTTGAAAATTTTCGGAGAGTATTCATGCGTCGTGTAGTCGTGACGGGGATCGGGATGGTTTGCCCGATCGGTAATGATGTCCAAACGAGCTGGGAAAATGCTTTGGCCGGTAAGTCCGGTATCACTAACATCACCGCTTTTGATGCAAGCAACTTGGGCTGCCAAATTGCTGGTGAAGTCAAGGACTTTGATATTGGTGAGTATTTGAATCCTAAAGAAGCTCGTCGTTATGACCGCTTCTTGCACTTTGGTGTAGCCGCCGGTGTTCAAGCCATTCGCGACAGCGGTATGGATTTGGAAAAAGAAGACTTGACGCGTTTTGGTTGCTGCGTGGGTTCCGGTATCGGTGGTTTGCCGATGATCTGTGAAAACCAACACGCTTGTGACGAACGTGGTCCGCGTCGTGTTTCGCCCTTTATGATTCCGGGCTCCATCATCAACATGATCTCCGGTCAATTGTCCATCATGTTTGGCTTGAAGGGCCCGAACTTGGCTCACGTGACGGCCTGTACGACGGGTTTGCACTCCATCGGCGAAGCCAGCTGGATCATCCGTCGCGGTGACGCTGACATGATGGTGGCGGGTGGCGCCGATAGCGACATCAGCCCCGTGGGCGTTGCCTCCTTTGACAATATGCACGCTTTGAGCCGTCGCAATGACGATCCGGCTCATGCTTCGCGTCCGTTCGATAAGGATCGTGATGGCTTTGTGATGGGTGAAGGCTCCGGTTGCGTGGTCTTGGAAGAGTACGAACACGCCAAGGCCCGTGGCGCCAAGATCTACGCTGAACTCGTGGGCTACGGCTTAACGAGCGACGCTTATCACATCACGACGCCGAGCACGGACGGCCCGACGCGTTGCATGCAAGCTGCGATGAAGCAAGCCGGTGTGACGCCTGATCAAATTGATTATTTGAACGCTCACGGTACGTCTACGAGCGTGGGTGACGTCAACGAAACGAAGGCCATCAAGGCTGCCTTCGGTGAAGCTGCCTCTCATGTGGTCGTCAATTCCACGAAGTCCATGACGGGTCACTTGTTGGGTGGCGCAGGCGGTATTGAATCGGTCTTTACGATTTTGGCCGTGAAGAACCAAATTTCGCCCCCGACCATCAATATCAACGAATTGGATCCGGAATGCGATTTGGACTACTGTGCCAATGAAGCCCGTCCGATGGAAATCCGCTACGCCATGAAGAACTCCTTCGGCTTTGGCGGCACCAACGGTACGTTGATCTTTAAGCGTTTCGAAGAGTAAGATCATCGATCAGTCAGAAGGTCAAGGGCGTGGCTCTTGGCCTTTTCTTACACATTACAAAAAGGATTGTCATGGATATTCGCAAAGACAATGAGATGTACATGCAAATTGCCCTTTTAACGGCAAAGCGCAGCTATGCGCAACGTTTGAAAGTGGGTTGCGTGATCGTGAAAAATCATTCCATCATTTCGTTTGGATGGAACGGTATGCCCACGGGCTATGACAATTGTTGCGAGATGGAAGTTGACGGTAAGTTGGTAACGCGCCCCGAGGTGCAACACGCTGAACTTAATGCCATCGCCAAGCTTTGCGAAAACGGTTACTCCTCTAAGGGAGCTTCAATCTTTATTTCGCACAGTCCTTGTATTCACTGCTCACTTTTGATTCAAAAGTGCGGCATCACGCATGTGTACTATCACGAGGCTTATCGAGATGATGCCGGTATTCAATTTTTAAGAAAGGCCGGCATTTACGTCGAGCAACTTTAATCAGTGTTCTTCGGTTTCTTGAGGACGCTCCGCATTGTCGGGGCGTTTTTTCTTGGAGAGTTCGTCACCGAGTTTTTTACCTTCTTCGTAGCCCGCACGAAAGTCTTCGAACGCTCTTTTGTAGAGGTATGCGAAGATCGCAATGGCAGCAATAATGACGATTAAGTAACGCATGGTAAGAAAGGTTTGGTAGCAATAGTCAAAGATTAACACAAATCCTTTGTTTTTCTTGCGAAAAAAGAGGGTTCCCTTGTAGGCAGGGCGAACGCACTCAAACAATTAAATAATTCAAAATTTCTTTGAAAATCAAT
>CAJLGW010000054.1 GCA_905206345.1 uncultured Sutterella sp.
GACCACGGGACTTGCACCCGCTAGAACAGCGCACATGTCGTGCGCACACAAAAAGCGCGGTCACCCCCAATGGAAGATGACCGCGCTCATTTTGAACGTTTCGGATTACTTCAAGCGATCGACCAAGTTTGTCACTTGAGAAGTCGGGACCACCTTATCGGCTGCTGCCGGATCCGTTTGACGCATGATGCTCATCGCAGAGGCAATCATGCTGCCCATGTCATTTAAGTTACTCGGCAACAAAATCGTATTACCGGTCTTGGCAACTTGAGCAAAGGCGTCCACGTATTGTTGAGCGACCTTCAAGTTCACGGCATCCATGCCGCCCGGCGATTGCGTGGCTTGAGCAATTTGACGCAAAGCTTCAGCCGTAGCCGTTGCGATAGCCAATGTTGCTGCGGCTTCACCTTCGGCCTTATTGATAGCGGCTTGCTTTTCACCTTCGGACTCGGCAATAGCGGCTTCTCGGGCACCGGTTGCCAAGTTAATTTGTTCTTGCTTGCGACCTTCAGAAGCTGCCACCACAGCACGCTTTTCACGTTCAGCCGTAATTTGTTGTTGCATGGCTTGCAAAATCACGGCGGGCGGCGTCAAGTCCTTAATTTCGTAACGCAACACTTTAACACCCCAGTTGAGAGCAGCTTCATCAATCGCACTCACCACCGATTGGTTAATCAAATCACGTTCTTCAAAGGTCTTATCCAATTCCATCTTACCGATCACGCTACGCAAGGTCGTTTGAGCCAATTGCGTGATGGCAATGATGTAGTTACTCGTACCGTAACTGGCGCGCTTGGGGTCTGTCACTTGGAAAAAGAGCACGCCGTCAACGGACAATTGCGTATTGTCCTTCGTGATACAGACTTGACTCGGCGTATCCAACGGCACTTCCTTTAAGGAGTGCTTATAGGCAACACGGTCAATAAACGGAATCACCACATTAAGACCGGGCGAGAGTACGGCGTGGAACTTCCCTAAACGCTCCACTACCCAAGCCGACTGTTGAGGCACCACTTTAATGGCCTGAAATGCAAACACGCAGGCCAATGCCGCCAATGACAACGTAAACGTCAAAAATCCGTCCATGACAGAACTCCTTGCGAATTAAATCTTTTTCAGAATGAGCGTGTTGCCACGCACTTGAACAATTTGGTGCAAACCTGTTTCAAGGTTGTCGGTATCGACAGCAACCGCATCCCACTGAGCACCGCGATATTGAACGCTCGTGCGGCCCTTGTCCTTCCATGCTAACACTTCAACCGTTTGGCCTTCATCTAAATTTTGTAAAGCATGCGCTTGCTCATCACTTTTCGTTTTAATCGAGCGAATCCGACGCACCCAAACGGAGCCGATTAAAGAGACAACGGCAAAAGCAACGACTTGCCACTCGACCGAGAAGTTCATGTACGCTGCCAAGGATCCTGCACAAGCAGCGACCGCTAAAACCAATAAGTAAAAGGTCGTGAGCATCAGCTCTAAAATGCCCAAAATCGCAGCGCAGATGAGCCAAATAATTGTTGCACTAAATGTCATTAATTAAGTCCTTGTATCGATGTCATTGAGTCAATGTCTATTCTTTGATTGTATCGCAGTCATCACTCGTTGCGGGCACGTTGAACACGCATTAAGGCAACGCTTATATTGAGCATGTTCTTTGCGATTTCATTGCGCAAATCCATGCAAACAACGTTATCCATTACGACACCTTCATTTGTTTTGAAGAAATCTCTATCACCGTCATTGGAAATTAACACCAGAATCTGAACAAACGGATTGATCACGCGAACCTCATCAACAATTCTTCTTTCCATCAACGCATCGCGCACGGTCACTACCACCAAATCAGCCGAAGCAATGTGCGCTTGCTCAAGCACTGACGTTTGCGTTGCATCACCCAACACAAAGTGACGCATCTCTTCGGTAGAAGTCAATCGATTAATATTTTGTTCAACGACAAAGGTTGGGTAGCCTTTGTCCATCATCGCGTCGTAGATGGACTTACCCATCACATTAAACCCGATAATAACCACCTGCCCCTTGGGCTTTGATGCGCCTCCTGATCGATGAGCACCCCAGACAACCGGATTGGGCAACGGACGAGGCGGGGAAATTTTCTTCATTAAAGGCTCAATTAAACGGAAAAAGAGCGGATTTAAAGCAATGCTCACAATGGCACCAGCCAAAATCAAAGTCATCAACTCTTGCGGCATGAAGTTTAATTGCACGGCCAAGCCGGCCAGAATGAAAGAGAATTCCCCCACTTGAGCCAAACCGGCGCCAATCGTTAAGGCGTAGCGCCAGTTGCACCCCAACAGACGAACAATTCCAACACTGGCAAGGCCGTTACCCATCAAAATGACAATAACCACACAAAGCACTTCAAGAGGTTGCTCAACAAGAATCGTCGGATCAAAAAGCATCCCCACGCCTAAGAAAAAGATAACGGAGAAGGCGTCTTGTAGGGGTAATGTGTCTTGAGCAGCACGGTGAGCGTATTCACTTTCTCGCATCATCATGCCCGCAAAAAAGGCACCTAAAGCAAACGAGACTTTGAAGATCTCGGTTGCACCGTAAGCAATGCAAATGGCGATCGCAACAACGCAAAGCGTAAAAATTTCACGAGAACCCGTTTTAGCTGCCTTGAGCAATAACCAAGGCAAAACACGACGACCAATAACCACCATCGTGGCAATGAAGCCCACGATTAAAAGGGCAGTTTCCGCTAGCGCGAGCCCCAAATCATGGAAGTTCATGGACCCAGCTCCACGCAAATTGGCTAGTGTGGGTAACAACACCAAAAGCAAAACTGAGACCATGTCTTCAACAACAAGCCAGCCAACTGCCACTTGACCTTCGCCGGACTCCAATGCCCCATGCGTTTGCAAAGCCTTGACCATAACCACGGTAGAAGCACAAGACAAACATAGCCCCAAAATGAAGGAAGCCATTAGTGACCAGCCTGTCATGATCCCAAAGGTCATACCTAAACCGGTTGTTAAAGTCATTTGGAGAAGAGCACCAGGAACCGCAATGTCTTTGACACGCAAAAGATCTCGGATGGAAAAGCTCAGACCGACGCCAAACATCAAAAGCGTCACGCCAATTTCAGAAAGTTGGCTGGCGAGATTCACGTCCCCCACAAAACCGGGGGTAGTTGGTGCGATGCATACACCGGCTAACAGATAACCGACCAACGCCGGGACTCTGAATTTATTGGCGACATATCCCAACACGAAAGCTAAACCAAAGCCCCAGGCTAACGTCGCAAAAAGAGAAATATTTTCTGTCACAACAAAAATCCAATCGCAGGTCTAGCGTCCAAAACCTGCGATTTCTCCGTTTCAAATTACTTCGAAACGCAAGCTAACTACGTCGATAAAAACCGATTGAGTAATTCAAAAGGTTCTTTGCCAATTCTTTTCGGGAATCCAAGAAAAGCACATTCGGCAAAAGCGTACCATCGGCTTGCTTAAAGAAGTCACGGTCACCGTCCTTAGTCACCAACGCTAAGATTCGGACGTCAGGATTTAAGGCGCGCGTTTCATCAGCAATCTTACGCTCCATCAATGCATCTTGAATCGTCAAAACCACCAAGCTTGCTTCACCTACCATGGCTTGTTCCAAAATGGACGGGCGAGAAGCATCACCCAACACAAAGTTGTGCTTTAACTCTTCTTCGGTAATACGATTGACGTTTTGTTCAATCACCTTGCAAGGAATGTTGCGGTCAGCTAAAGATTCATAAATATCTCGCCCCATCAAATTGGCTCCCACGATGACAATGGGGCCACGTTTTTGCGTTTGATGAGAGTTAGAGTGCCAAACCATTGGATCCGGCAACGGTTTTTCGGGCGCGATGATATTAAGCACCGGCTTAATCAACTTAAAGATCAAAGGATTTAAAGCGATACTGAAAATGGCACCGGCCAAAATAAGTGTCATCCCTTCTTGTGGCAAAAAGCCCAAGGACACGCTCAAACCGCCCAAAATGAAACTGAATTCCCCAACCTGAGAAAGACTTGCACCAATCGTCAATGCGTAACGCCAGTTGTATCCCAAAATGCGCACAATGGCGATACTCACCGCAGCCTTACCCACGATAATAATGCCCAACACGGCCAAAACACGTAACGGCTCACGAACGAGAATCGTCGGATCAAAAAGCATCCCCACACCGAGGAAGAAGATCACGGAGAAGGCGTCTTGGAGCGGCAAAGTATCTTGAGCCGCACGGTGAGCATATTCACTTTCTCGCATCATCATGCCGGCAAAGAAAGCCCCCAAAGCGAACGACACTTTAAAGATTTCAGTGGATGCGTAGGCCACACCGATGGCAATAGCAATCACACATAAAGTGAAAATTTCACGCGAACCAGTTTGAACCGCTTGCATCAAAGCCCAAGGCAAAATGCGACGACCGACAAGCATCATGGTGGCCATGAAGCCAACAATCAAAACACCCGTTTCCAAAAGCGTCCAAAGGAAAGCGGAATCGACCGTGCCAATGGAGCCGTCTTTCACAACGCCGGCCAAGGACGGCAACAACACCAAAAGTAAAACCGTTGCCAAGTCTTCAACAACTAACCAGCCAACGGCCACTTGACCTTCACCCGACTCCAATGCCCCAAAGCCTTGCAAAGCACGGATCAACACCACCGTAGAGGCACATGAAAGACTTAAGCCAAGAATAAAGGAGGCTAAAAGGGTCCAACCCCAGCAGTAAGCCAAAGCGGTCCCTAAAACGGTCGCTGCCGCCATTTGCAATACGGCTCCGGGAACAGCAACGGCTTTAACCCGCAAAAGCTCACGAACAGAAAAGTGCAGACCGACGCCAAACATCAAAAGCGTCACCCCTAATTCGGACAACTGGCTGGCTAATGCAACGTCACCCACAAAACCGGGCGTGGTCGGCGCAATGCAGACGCCGGCTAGCAAATAACCTACCAGGGCAGGTATACGTAAGCGGCTAGCCACAAAGCCAAAAAATAAGGCTAAACACAGCCCCCAAGCCAACGTTGCAATTAAAGTAAATTCATGTTCCACGGTCTAATGAACACTTTCAAAATAATTAATGAGAACAACTTTTAAGTATAGGGGAAACCGTGTATTTTTTGAATAAATGGGCGCAAAAAAAGCGCCTAATTTCTCATCAAGAAACTAAGCGCTTTTGAGAGCTCCGAGAAGTTGACGGAGCTCTTTGCTTTCTACGCGATTACTTCGTAGCCAAACGACGCCACGTATCAACCACCGTATCCGGGTTCAAGGAGATGGATTCAATACCTTCATCCATCAACCATTGAGCCAAGTCTTCATGGTCAGACGGGCCTTGACCGCAAATACCAACGTACTTACCGCGAGCACGGCAGGCACGGATGGCCATGGACAACATCACCTTAACGGCTTCGTTGCGTTCGTCGAAGCTGGCAGCCACGAGACCGGAGTCACGGTCCAAACCTAACGTCAATTGCGTCATGTCGTTGGAACCGATGGAGAAGCCATCGAAGTAGTCCAAGAACTTGTCAGCCAAAACGGCGTTAGACGGGATTTCGCACATCATGTTGAGGCGCAAACCGTTTTCACCGCGCTTCAAACCGTTGCGTTCCATGATTTCGACCGTTTGACGGGCTTCTTCAACCGTACGAACAAACGGAACCATCAATTCAACGTTGGTCAAGCCCATCGTGTCACGAACAAACTTCATGGCACGGCATTCCATACGGAAGCATTCGGCAAACGTGTTAGCGATGTAACGAGAAGCACCGCGGAAGCCCAACATGGGGTTTTCTTCATCGGGTTCGTAGCGATCGCCACCGATCAACTTACGGTATTCGTTGCTCTTGAAGTCAGACAAGCGAACGATCACCTTCTTGGGCCAGAACGCAGCGGCAATCGTAGCGACGCCTTCAGCGATCTTGCTTTCGAAGAAGTCGACCGGGCTCTTGTAGCCAGCGCTCAAGCGTTCGACTGCGTCACGCAATTCACCGTCAACGTTCGGGTAGTCCAAAACAACCTTCGGGTGGATACCGATGTTGTTATTGATGATGAATTCAAGGCGAGCCAAACCCACACCCTTATTCGGGATGGATTGGAATTCGAAGGCCAATTGCGGGTTACCCACGTTCATCATGATCTTAACCGGGATTTCCGGCAAAGCACCACGCTTGACTTCATCGATTTGAACTTCTTGACGACCTTCGTAGATTCTACCCGTATCGCCTTCAGCGCAAGAAACCGTCACCACTTGACCTTCTTGAACGCTTTCGGTTGCATCACCACAGCCGACAACGGCCGGGATGCCCAATTCACGAGCAATAATAGCAGCGTGGCACGTACGACCACCGCGGTTCGTAACGATGGCGCTGGCGCGCTTCATCACCGGTTCCCAGTTCGGGTCGGTCATGTCCGTTACGAGCACGTCACCGGCTTGAACGCGATCCATTTCGCTAGCGTCTTGAACGATGCGAACTTCACCGATACCGATCTTTTGACCGATAGCACGACCTTCAGCCAACACCTTACCCTTGCTCTTTAACAAGAAGCGTTGTTGAACGTCAGAGGTGTTTTGACGGCTCTTAACCGTTTCAGGACGAGCTTGCAAGATGTAGATCTTGCCGTCGATACCGTCCTTACCCCATTCGATGTCCATCGGACGACCGTAGTGCTTTTCAATGATCGTAGCGAACTTAGCCAATTCGATGACGTCTTCATCGGTAATAGCAAATTGACGACGATCTTCGTCACGAACGTCAACCGTACGGACAGAACGACCGGCCTTAGCGCCTTCCGGATCAAATTCCATCTTGATCAACTTGCTGCCCAACGTGCGACGAATGATCGGGAAGTTACCGGCTTCGAGCATGGGCTTGTGAACATAGAATTCGTCAGGGTTAACAGCGCCTTGAACAACCGTTTCGCCCAAGCCATAGCTGGCCGTAACGAAGACGACTTGATCAAAACCGCTTTCCGTATCGAGCGTGAACATCACACCGGCAGCACCGCGGTCAGAGCGGCACATACGTTGAACACCGGCAGACAAGGCCACTTCAGAGTGCGTAAAGCCCTTGTGAACGCGATAGCTGATAGCGCGGTCGTTGTACAAGGAAGCAAACACTTCACGCATACGAGCCAACACTTGATCAATACCGACAACGTTCAAGAACGTTTCTTGTTGACCAGCAAAGGAGGCATCGGGCAAGTCTTCTGCGGTAGCAGAGGAACGAACGGCAACACTGATTTCTTCTTGGCCTTCTTTCAACCATTCATAGAATTCGCGAATTTCAGCTTCGAGCGCAGCAGGGAAGGGAGCATCTTCAATCATTTGACGGATTTCGGCACCGGCCTTGGCCAAAGCCTTAACATCGTCAACGTTGAGATCCTTCAAACGTTCATTGATGCGCTCTTCGAGATTGTTTTCAGATAAGAACAAGCGAAACGCTTCTGCAGTCGTGGCAAAACCGTCCGGCACACGAATCCCGGCGCTCGTTAATTGGCTAAGCAATTCGCCCAAAGAGGCGTTCTTACCGCCAACGCGATCGACGTCGGTCATACGCAGCTGGCTAAACGGATATACAAAACGACCTTGCGGCATTTTCTTCCCCCAAAAGAAAGATGGATTGTTAGAATAATGGAATTGTAGCGACAACCGAAACATTTCGGGTAATTTTTTGGTACAAGGACAAATGTTTAATACCATTTCATCCCCTAAGTCCACTCCTAAAAGTGGCAAACGTTCTGTTTTTATTGTGTCTGACGCCACGGCTATTACGGCCGAAACGTTAGCTCACTCGGTCTTGACTCAGTTCTCTGACCTTGAGTACGACCAAGTTCGCATGCCCTTTATCGACACGCCCGATAAAGCCATTTCCGCAGCAAACAAAATTAACGAAACTTACATCTCCACGGGTGTTCGTCCTTTAGTGTTCTCCACCTTTGTGGATGTCAATATCCACAAAACCTTTACCGAACACTGCCAAGGTTTCCGTATTGAGTTCTTCCGTAGCTTTATTAAGGAAATCGAGCAAGAAACGGGCCACAAGAGCGCTCATTCCATGGGCCGAAGCCACGTGATTGCTGACGAAGAACGCTATAACCGTCGTATCGAAGCCATCAACTACACCTTGGCTCACGATGACGGTCAAATGAACAAGGGCTTAAACGAAGCAGATGTGATTTTGGTGGGTGTGAGCCGCTCCGGTAAGACCCCGACGAGCTTGTTCTTAGCCATGCAATTCGGTGTGAAGTGTGCCAACTATCCGTTAATTCCTGAAGACTTTGAACGTGGTGAATTGCCTGAAGTGCTCCAAGGCATGCGCGATAAACTTTTCGGTTTATCCATTGCTCCTGAACGCTTGTCTCAAATTCGCAACGAACGTCGCCCCGGTAGCCGTTACGCTTCGCTTGATAACTGCCGCAACGAAATTCAATCTGCTGAAGATATGATGCGTCGTGAAGGCATTAAGTGGTTAAGCTCTACGAGTCGCTCCATTGAAGAAATTTCTGCCACGATCATGGCTGAACTCAATCTTCATAACGCTCACAAGATCGACTAACCTCGAGCGCATAACAAAAATCCTCAAAAGCCAACTTGAACTATCCGCTTTTGAGGATTTTTTTGCATCTTTAAGTTTTTAATTAATACATTAAATACGTTACCGCACTGAAGATAATCAAAAGAACCAATTGCGTCAAAGCCACAGGGCCTAATGTCTTAAAGAAATCACTCTTAAAGTAGTCCACCGTAATCGTTAAACAAACGTGCGTGGGCGTAATCATTTGACCGGCAACACCAAAAACCATGGCAATACCGGCAAGCGTCAAATCCCCCATGCTCAAAGCGGCAACAATCGGCATCACGATGGCAACGTGACCTTGAGACAAGCCCGTTAACATCCCCACCAAGAAACTGATAACAGCAATAATCACGGGAATCGGCAAAGCAGAACTTTCAAACGCAGAAACGATTTGAGCCAACAAACCCGTCGTGTCCAAAATTTGAATAAAGAGCAAGATGCTTAGCACGTTAGCAAAAAGCTTCCAATCTAACGCTCCGATGAAAATGTCTTTGATGGATACCGCACGGTTCATCAGCATCAAAATTGGGATCATGGACACTACCACGATAAGCATGGAAACAGCAGCATTAAAGTCAAAGCCCACCATCAAGATAACGTTGGCGATCACCGGCGTCAAAGACAAGATGAAATCAACATTGTGTTTATGAATTTCGTTGGCATCTTCCTCAACCTTTTTCAAAGACTTCACTTTCAAAGGACGAATCAGGAAAATCCAACCAACGATGAAAGCCACAATGGTGAGCCACCCCAAGTGCAGAATCAAATCACCGATCTTGATACCCGCAATACCACAGGCCAAAATCAAGCCCGGCACCAAGGGGCTGGAAAATTCGAAAATATGACGGAACCAGAAGTTAATCCCCGCTTTTTGTTCAGCCGTGATTTCAACACCCTTACTGGCTTCTTCCACAATCGGAGCCGAGAAACGAGCGCCGCCAATCGAGGGCAACAAACCTAAGAAAGCCGGCATGATGGCTAACGTAAATTTGGGGCTGACGAACATTCGATAAAGGGCCTGAACCATACCAGCCAAGGCACCGCTCTTACGTAATTCAATCTCCAAGCAAACCACAAGATAGAGTGCACCCACCAAATCATAGTTCCCCGGCTTGGCAAACATTTGTTTGACGGCATCGATTAATTCATTAACCGTCGGATCGGTGCACAACCAAATAAAGAGGCCGCTTGCCAAAATCGCAATACCGATCGGTTGCTTCACACGGAGCAATAACAACACGATTGCAATCGCAAGGGCGATAATGATAAAAATAGACATGAGATCAACTAGTTTAAGTGAGATTGAGAAGGCGTATTTTACGCTAGGAAAAATGAGTTAGCTTTTATTTGAAAGGAACTCTCAGAGGAAAAAATAAAGCGATCACACTAGGTCAGGAAGAAATTCAGAACAAGAATTTTAAGAGCGCAAATGTAGAAAGAGCCCGACAGTCAGAAACTATCGAGCTCGTAATTAATGGTGGCCGGGACGGGAGCAAACATTTCAGCAATGGCAAGATCAACGAAATGTCAATAAAGAATTTATACCATCTGTTATACCACAAACTCACCGCTTGCCTAATAATATAGATAGGCTCACTTCATGGCTTCAATAAATCGTCGAGCTTCGAGCAATAATTCTTCACCTCGAGTTGCCAATTCAAGAGCTCGGTTTCGCTCACCGGTGACTTTTTGACAATCGGGCTTTGATTGAAGTTTTTGCTCGAGCTGGCGCATCCGCTCAGTGCGCAAAACAATGTCGCTGTTAAAAGAAGCGATAAGATTTTTCTCACGGGCTTCATATTTCTTTTGCTCCTCCAGAAGGTCTTTATTGAATTTGTCGGCCAACTCAAGTTTGAAGTTTGCAAATTCGAGGTCGCTCGACTTCTTGGCGTGCAAGTAGCCGGCACCATATGCGACAGTCAAAACGACCACCGCACAAATGACAAAGACTTTGTTCGTGCTCATTTCTCACCTATGCAAAGTTTGAACTCGGCTTCTCTGCGGTTGACAAGCCCCTTGACCACTCGCCCCTTCACATACACCCACCGCTTGATTTCGTGGCAAGCCCCTTCGTAGTCCCTTTGATTCAGTTTCTTAACCAAAGTCGAAGAACAAAAGGCTTGAGTGCCGATGTTATAAGACAGCGACACAAAGGCGTCATATTCGCCTTGAGACAACGGAACATGGACGCATTGATGAATCGCACTTTCTACTTTGAAAATGTCTCTATGCGCCCGCTCTACGGCCTTCTCGGGGGTGATTGTGTCGCCCATCTTCACCCCCTCGGTTGTGCCGAAACCAATCGTCGGGACATCCCCCTTAACCGGAACGTAAGCGTGGCCGGAGTAACCTTCAAAACCCAAGATGCCAACAAGACCTGCTGCACTGAGAGACAGCGCTGTCACTGCAATTCGAAACTTACTCATCTCGATCGTTTTCCGCTTTCAAAAGTTTTACGAAAACATCGTCGGAGTTTTGCTTTCTTTGCGGTGCGTTCTCAGACTTCGTCTTACCCAAATTTTCTTTTGCCCAGCGGTGACGAACATAAATTTTGTATGCCACGTGAACCGCAGAAATTGCGTAAAAAATGCCTACGAGGACATAAACCCAGTCTGAAATCGACACGCCAAAAAAACTAAGACCTTCTGTCGCAATGATCGGTGTTGCTGCCATGCTCGCTCCCGCCGGTGACGGTAGCGCCGACGCTACGATGCTTCCCGTTACGCGCTTTTCCATTTCCTTCGTCCTTAACAAAAAAGCCCCTGAAAGTTTGGGGCGTCATCGTAAAATCCATTCCAATCTGCCGATCACCAATCCAAGGCAGGGGGGCCAATAGAGTTTCGTCAAGCTTCGAGGCTTGCAATTTCTTTTTCGAGTTCATTGATTCGTGATCTCCATGATTGACGATCTTCAAGAACGCCCGCGTATTCTTCGGTCGTTGCCACGCCTTCGCTAATTTTCATCACGACATAGTCGGTGCTCGCAAGCTTGCCCTTCAATTCCGAAATCTCAGATTGTTTCTTTTCAATTTCGGTTGCCTCGGGAATCTCTTCAACGCCCCACCAAAGGCCTTCTTCTTCCGGCCCGCGAGTCACGCGCCAACCTTCGGTCACTTCAACATAGTGTTGCAACAAGGCTCGCATTTCGCAGTTGTGAGGGGTTTGGCTCTTGTGAGAAACCTGTATGCCTACAAAGTCCTCGACCTTTGTCGGCTTGTCCTCAAACTCCCAGGCGGTGCCATTCCACTTTGCAAACTTAGTCGCATCGGGTTCAAAAGTAACGGCTGTAGCATTAGGAGGGAGAAGAACTTCATCGCCGACCTTTTGAGCGACGCCAACGTCGGAGAAGTAATTTTCATCGTCGTAATAAAAAATGGTGACTAACATGACAACCTCTAAAAAAATTGAGGCATTGAAGCCTCGTGAGAAACGCTATTCATTAGCAATTGAAAAAGGACTAACTATTAGAGTTAATCCTTCTGGCAAAAAATCTTGGGTTTTAAGGTTCCCTCAAAATGGCCGAGTCGTCGATGTGACGCTTGGCCATTTTCCTGACATCTCACTTCAGCAAGCGAAACAACTTGCACGAAAGCAACAAAAGAAACTTGAGATCGATCCGGTCGGGGGTTATGTTCTCCGTGATGGGTTTGTGCTTTGGTGCAATCTCAAGCGAGGCCGGATCGTGAGCTATCAAGATGAAAAAAGACGTCTTGAACGCTACATCATCCGCCCCCTCGGTAACCGGCCACTCGATGAAATCACACCGCCACTCATCATTAAAACCGTTCGACATCTTGAAAACTCGGGCAAACAGGCAACACTCAAACGTGTCTTGATGCGTACACGCGAAATCATGGACCTTTGCGTGTATGCGGGATACATTGAGCACAACCCATTATCCAAAGTTTCAAAGGTCTTTGCACCAGCTCGAGTGCGACCGATGCCGGCCGTCGATTGGAGAGACTTGCCAAGCGTTATGCACGTCATCAAGACCGCCCCGGAACGCATTCAAATTTTGTTCTTGTTTTCACTCTGTTCAATGTTGCGACCTGGTGAGGTGGCGAAACTTGAAAAAAGTTGGCTCATTGATGACGTCATCAATATTCCTGCAAAAGATATGAAAAAGGGACGACCTCATCGCGTCCCAGTCACATCTCTAATGTTTGAACTCATTGACCGCGAGCGCAAACTGTCGCCCCATCCTCGCAACAAATACATCTTTTCCGGTCGTGGTTCATCCTCGCACATTTCAAAACAGGCCTTGGCCAAGTGGCTCCACGCCTCGCCACTCAGGGGCAATCTCGTTGCCCATGGCCTTCGTTCGGTTGCCCGGTGTTGGCTTGCCGATGAAGGTGTGGCGTTCGAAGTTGCTGAAGCTTGCTTGTCTCACCTCGTTGGCGATCGTGTCTATCGTGCTTACCAACGCTCCGATTTCATTGATGCTCGACGCATCGTCATGGAGCGATGGTGCTCACACGTTTTGCTTTGTGCTGCAAGTGCTGGACTTTTGACCGACAACCCCCGAATTTCAAGGGCTATCACTCAATTGAGCGGTCAAAAGATCATGTGCTAGGCACAACGTTTTCGGCCAATTTTTTGGGGGCTTTCCGGTGAAGCGGAAGTCCCTAACATCAGGGGTGCAGCGTTATTTTCGAACGGCTCAGGTTCAATCGCATCAGCATTGCGACATGGCGCTTATGGCGTTTTCAGTGCGACAGAGCTTGCAGAATTAGGTTATCAACAAGGTGATACTCAAGCTCAAACGTACAAAAAATTATTATTTGAAGCGTCGAACGGCAGTTCGCTTTACTCAGGTACAAAACTGCAACCCAACGCACTGCAAGTCTTAGCTTGTATCAGATGCTAGCAACGGATACAAGCGAGCGCTTGCAGAGCTGGAACTTGGAGCTTTGAGCCGGAATACATCGATGACGATCTTGACGCATCGAACATTGGGTCTCCTTGAACGGTTATGTCATAGTTGCAATTCATTCGACCCGTCATTTGGGCGGACCAATACAACGCACCTTGATGGTCTTTAAGACTATCCATGCGTCGAAGGCCTGGGATTCTTCCTGTTATGTTAGGGATGTGTTTAAGCCCTAATACACGCAAGGCATTGGATGGCATTCACTTGAATTTGGGTGCCACTATAACGAGCGTCTGCTTTTGATGCATCAAAAGTAAAACCACCGTACGCAATCTGTGTAGGACCGCCTGAAGAGCCGTCTCCTAAGGAAAATGAAGCGTTAATTGCACCACCACTAGCAAGGCCTGAGCGTAATGCAGCAGTTTCGCTAATCCACCCTGTTATGTTAGGTGCTAGTTAGCACCTGATACATGCTAAGGCTTGCAAGGCAGACATTTGGACTTTAGTTCCGTCAAAGATGGAGTTTCCATCTTTTGCTGAAAACGAGATGTTCGTTGCACAAATTTGAGTGCCTGTCATTAATTCGGCTTTGCCCGCTTTCGTGATCGTGAAAACACCAGTCGCATTGGAGCCGTTGTAGCCAACAACATTGCCAGTCTGCCCTGTGATGTTAGGGCAGGACATATCTGCTAAAATGTTGCCCACTGTCCAGCGAGGTTTGCATCATTACTCGCTAAATATTGAGAGGTTTTGTTGTGGTTTCCTCTCAATCTCGGGGGACAAAACCATAGCAAAACGGCCTAGATGGTGACACATCTAAGCCGCTTAAAGATAAGAGAATAATGATGCAGTATCATTCTCAAGTCGCTAGTTTATCACAAAGAATTATAAAGTTAGCAATCAAATTGTTAATCTTTTTTATCCTTTTGTTGATCTGCTAGACGCGTAAGTAAAAGGCCTCGTTGGTTCCCGACCTTCGGGGCCTGCGTGTTTCTGGCCTAACATAACCGGTCGATACTCAAATGTCATCGGTCGAAGCGATCCTGAGGCAA
>CAJLGW010000055.1 GCA_905206345.1 uncultured Sutterella sp.
ATCACTAAGATACTCTCTCAGGCTCGTTTACAAAATTCTTGATGCGTACGCCCTGAAAACATTGAAAAAGTCCAATGAGAAGGTCTTTTCCGTGTTACCATCTAACCTGTATGCGATTTGCACGAAGATGCACGAAAGACGTGACGCAAGCTCATAGAGGCAAGCTGATTTTCTTAGGAATTAAGCTAGAAAAAGAAGAGAAGTGGTGCCCAGGATCGGACTCGAACCGATACGTCTTTTACAACGCCAGCACCTGAAGCTGGTGCGTCTACCAATTTCGCCACCTGGGCCCATCAAAAGTGATGAACACTTTTGAGAAACAAGGTGGTCATTATATCAGTAAGAGAGAAAATTTTGACGAATTTGAAAAAAATGCCTCGTCCTAAAATTGTTAAGACGAAGCGAAACACCACGCGTAAACCGGCAAAGTCGGCCGGTCGAGTCAAGAGTTATGTCGAACAGGAGCTCACCCAAAAAGCGGTGGCTATTTTATTGTCGAGTGCCACAGAGCTTGATCCAGGTGAATTGTACGTTTTGCTCCAACAAGACTACAGAAAGCTCAACGACAAGATGTTTAATGCCGTTTTGATGCGATTGATGGATGACTCCCGCATTTCCTATAACGCACAAAACAATACCTTCAGCCATCCGAGCGCCAAAGTCAGAACCGGCGTGGTGCTTTGCTACGCACAAAACTATCCCTTCGTGGTCGACGATGAAACCGGTCAAAAGATTCCGATCATTGAAGACAAAGCTCGCCAGTATTTGCCCGGAGACAAGGTCAATTTCGGCTACGGCCCCATGAATTCAACAGCCATTATTAAAGAGGTGGTTGAGCACTCTGTGACGGAAATCGTGGGTGAAGTCAAATGTGCCGTCAAAAGAAACGGTACGAAGAGCTATCACTTCAGAAAGTTCGATCCGCGTTTAAGTTACTTAAGTGTGGGCTTTACGCAAAAAGAAGAAAAGCTTGATGCTTGGGTTGACAAGAAGGTTGTCGCTCGCATTGTCGGCTACCCCAGTGATGACAACCCCAAGGTGTCGATTGAAATTCAACACGAGTTGGTTGTCAATAACGATGCAGAGTTAGAAGTTGAATTGGCCGTCCGTCAGTTTGGCGTTCCGCATGAATTCAGTACAGAGACGCTTCAAGAGACGGAAAAGTTGCCCTCTCGTGTTATGGCCAAAGATCGTGCCCGTCGTGTGGACTTGCGTGATGTGCCGTTTTGTACGATTGACGGTGAGGATGCCCGAGACTTTGACGATGCGGTCTTTGCTCAACCGTTGGAAAACGGGGATTGTCGTCTCTTGGTTGCCATTGCCGACGTCAGCCACTACGTTAAGCCTGGTCAGCCTTTGGATAAAGACGCCCAGCTTCGTTCCACCTCTGTTTATTTCCCGCGCCGGGTCATTCCGATGTTGCCGGAAAAGCTCAGTAACGGTATTTGTTCTTTAAATCCCGGTGTCGAGCGTTGCACGATGGTCTGCGACATGATCATTTCACCTTTGGGAATGGTCACGGCTTATCAGTTCTACCCGGCGCTGATTTTGTCTCATGCGCGCTTAACCTATACGGACGTTTGGTCTTATTTGTCTGGTAGCAGTACGGATGAACAAAAGCTCCCCTCTGACATGAAGCCCCAATTGGATGCTCTCTACGACCTCTACAAAGTCTTACGTAAGGCCCGTGAGCGTCGCGGTGCCATTGATTTCACAACGCGAGAATCTCAAGCGCTCACTAATGACATGGGTGAAGTGGTGGCCATTGTTGCACGAGAACTCACCGACGCCAACCGTTTGATTGAAGAGTGCATGTTAGCGGCCAACACGTGTGCCGCTGACTTTATCGCTCGCCACGATCGTTTATGTTTGTACCGCGTGCATGATGCACCGGCGGTTGAGCGCTTAAAGCAATTACGCCAAATGTTAAGTGGTTTCGGTTTGCAATTGCGAGGTGGGGATCATCCGACGGCGGCGGACTATGAAGAGGTGATTGAACAAATTGCCGGTCGCCCCTATGCTGATGAAGTGCAAATGCTCTTGTTGCGATCCATGCAACGTGCGGTTTATGCACCGGACAATATCGGTCACTACGGTTTGGGCTATGAAGCCTATACGCACTTCACTTCGCCCATCCGTCGCTATCCAGACCTTTTGGTCCACCGTACGATTCGCTCCATTTTGTCACGTCGTCACTATCAACCCGAAGTCTATGAGGCCTCGTGTGCCGTGTTAACGAGCTACAGCGGTCAAGGGTTAGAGCGTACGCTTCAAGCAATGCCTAATGTTACGGCCAATACAAAGTTTGTTCAAGGCAAAGACGACTGGGTTCGTCTCGGTAAGATTACATCGGCTTGCGAGCGTCGTGCCGATGAAGCCAGCCGCGATGTGATGGCATGGTTAAAGTGCCGCTACATGAAGGCCAACGCCAAGGGTAATAAGACCTATAAGGGGTGCATCACTGCCGTTACCCAATTCGGGATCTATGTGGAATTGGATGAAATTTTCGTTGAAGGCTTTGTCCACATCTCGAATTTGGGCTATGACTACTTTATTTACGCCGCTGACGGCACGTTGGTGGGTCAAGACTTTGGTGAACGCTTCGCCGTGGGTGACCGTGTTAAGGTGAAGGTCATGGAAATTGACGAAGATCGTCGTCGAATTGACTTCCGACTCGTCAAATAAAGGTACAATATCGGTTTAATTTTTTTCAGTTTCACTTGTTAGGTTTGAAACATGGCTAAGAATATGGTTTTGGCGGGTTTTCACGCCGTGGGCGCCCGTCTTCGTAATGCCCCTGATAGCATTTTGACGGTTTATGTGGATCCGTCACGTCACGACAAGCGTATGGTGCAAATGCGTGAAGAGTTGGACGCTGCCGGCATCCGTGTGATGCACGCTTCTCACGAACGTTTAAGCGGTATGGTCAGTAAAGACGTTCCGCACCAAGGCATTGTGGCTATGGCCAAAGAACTTGACATGGGCATGAGCTTTGACGAATTGATGGATGAGATTCGTCCGGACTCCTTGTTCTTGATTTTGGACGGTATTACCGACCCGCGTAACTTCGGTGCTTGCTTGCGCTCGGCCGATGCAGCGGGCGTTCACGCCGTGATTATCCCGAAGGATCGTTCCGCTTCCATGACGCCTGCTGCCGCTAAGGCTGCTGCCGGTGCCTCTGAAACGGTACCGGTGGTTCAAGTGACGAACTTGGCCGCTGCTATTGTCGAATTGCGTGATGCTGGTGTGACGGTGGTGGGCGCAGCCGGTGAAGCCACGAAGTTGATTTACGACTTTAATCAAACGGGCGCCTTTGCTTGGGTAATGGGTGCCGAAGGCCCCGGTCTTCGTCAACTGACGCGCAAGCGCTGTGACGATTTAGCCAAGATTCCGTTGACGGGTTCCGTTGAAAGTTTGAACGTCTCCGTTGCCACGGGTATCTGCTTATTTGAAGCCGTCCGTCAACGCACGCAAAAGCAATAATTAGAAATCTTCTCTAAGAGCCGATGGTGTCTCCTTGGGGCATCTCGGCTTTTTTTGACAATCCCGGAAAGGAACGAGGAAATGAGTCGAAAAAAGAAGGTAGAGAAGTCTGCCATGACTCGAGAAGAACCGCCCATTGAGAGTTTGCCGCTTTTTGAAACGCAAGAACTACTTTCGACAGAAGATGATTGGATGAAGGTTCTTTTAAAAAGCGCCGAGGTCGATCCTGGTGACGGATCGGGGATTCGAAGTGCTTTACAAGTGGCTTTGCAGTCCAATGTCCTACCTATTAACAACGAACAATGCTTGAAAGACATCGATCGCTTGCTCAATGGTCGCAACTTGTCTTTTACGACGATGTGTCGTGTGGTGAGTGCTTTAGGGCTTCAGTTTCAACTGATTCGAAAGATCAACCAACAGGTCTAGAGAAAATGCCGAGTTTGATGACAATCAACTCGGCAAATTGTTAAGAAGGTCAGCAGCATTTTTGGCGCTCAACAAAGTCTTCTGAATTTGAGCGCGTTTCGTGGCAGCAATACTGCCTTCCAAAGTATCCAACAAAGCACGCGCTTGATCTTCATCCTGATCCAAGCAAACGTAACTTGTAATGGCGTATGCCGCAACAGGGTCAGTAGCGCACCCAGCACCAAAGCGATAGAAGTTGGCCAAAAGCATTAAAGCCTTCTTATCGTCTTGTAAGGCAGCCTTTCGGGCCCAGCGGAACGCTTCATCGTAAGAGGCAACCGTGCCTTCACCCAATTGATAGAAATGCGCTAACTGGTACTGGGCAGGAGCGTAACCCGCCATGGCAGAAAGTTTAATCCAACGGAAGGCTTCTGCTTCATTGTGTTTGGGATAGTCGGGGCGAGTAAAAAGAAGCCCAAACTCGTATTGAGCTTTGGGTTCATTGTTAATCGCCGCTTTTCTTAACCAGTTGGCCGCTTGGATAAGATCGGGTTCACAACCTAACCCATGGGCCATGGCCTCGCCCACACGGTACTGGGCTTGAGCATGTCCTTGGGCACCTGCTAAGCGAAACCAACGCAAAGCCTGATAAGCGTCTTTTTCGGTTTCTTCTCCGTCCATTAATGCACAACCTAAGTCGTATTCGGCTTGAGCGTTACCGGAAATAGCCGCTTGGCGGAAAAGTTCAAGAGCGCGTTCGGGGTCTCGAGTGACACCTTGACCTCGCCAGTACATTTGACCGAGAAGGTGTTGACTGGCAGCGTGATCTTTCTCAACGGCTTTTTTTAACCATTTGAGCGCAGCACGATTATTGGTGGAGAGGACTTGGCCGTCCACTAAAAGACGAGCCAATTGGTATTGTGCGTCGGGATTGCCTTCGGCGGCTTCCCGAGCGTAATACTGCATGGCTTCTTTTGAGGGTTGAGGAGGAGCTTTGACTACGCCGCCCAAAAGCCCCAACACGTAGTTGGCGCGAGCATTGACTGCGTCATTTTGTGCGGTTTTCTTTCGCGTAGCCATAAAAATTGCAAAGTTAGAGGGTGATACCCAAAATGTGAAGGCCTAAAACGTAGGTAATGGCCACGGCGTAGTAGGCAACCCAGCCACCGACACCCCAGCTGATGCACTTGGCCCAGAATTTGTGGTCATAGTCTTCACCGAAGTGTTCGTTGACGTATTGGAGTTGCTTGTAGCCGTCAAAATATGTCCATCCAAGCCACAAGCCTACCATGATCGTCAAAAGCACGTATTGGGTGTAGGGGATGCCACGCAACATCGGTTCGATGAAAATGTAGAGAACCATTAAAAAGATCGTGGAGCGCATCCAGCTCAAAGATGCGGCGCTTTCGGTGTGTTTACCCATGGCGCGCCAGTTAAACGAACTCACAATGCCGCCGAAAACGGGCGTGAAGACAAAACTCAAGAGAATCACCCACATCGGGTTCCACAAAGCCACACGAGGGGATTGGGTTTGTTTAGCAGTCATGACAGAACAATCAAAAAATCAAATAACCGCATAATTGTAAAGGAGTTGTCTTAGTTTTTGCTTAGCTTTTTAAGTTCTCCCGCAGTTTTCTTCAAGAAAAGAACGAGAATAAATTGCATTTGGCAAAATTTGAATTAAACTAGCGAGATTGCAAGGGAAAATCCCTTGAGGAATTGTATGAAAAAGCCCCTTTTAGTGACATCGCTTTTAACCTTAAGCCTCGGCTTAACGGGTTGTGTAACGCAAGAAGCAACATCGGTTTCTTATCGTGGTAATCCCATGAGAACGACGATTTGCCTCGTGGATAATCCCGATGTCAAGCCCCAAATGTTTTTATCCGTTCGTCGTGCATTAATGGATAAAGGGTTTTATGTGCAACGAATTGAAGCGGAGCACCGTGACGCGACGCGCGATTGCAAGCAAATCGTCACCTATCAGGCTGACTATGATACGGCTTGGAGCGAGTCAACCTTGCGTTTTGCCAAAGTAACGTTGACGGAAAAGGGTAGGCACGAAAATGTTTACAGTGCCCAGTGGGATGAACGTGGCACGCAAAAACCGACACTTTTTGACAGTGTCAGTGATGCCGATGTAGAAATTCGACAATTGATTGATCGCCTTTTCCCGAGCGATATTCCATGGTCTTAAGGGATTTTTTCAGAAAAATTACACTTTTTTGCTTTTCCTCAAGTCACCTAAATTTAAATTTTCTAAGAAAGAATTGTAAATTCACTCTTTAAAATCAAAGAGTTGTCTCTATTTGTCTGAAAAATTGGTAGAAACCCTTAAGAAATTGCCCTCTACCAAAAAAGTTTAATTTGGTTGAAAATACGCAGTGAAGCGGGGGAATGTAATGTACTTGCCCCGCTTCTTGAGTGTTCGCAAGAATGCTCAATTCAGGCCAAGCGGCTAGAGGGGGATACGTAAGTATCATTGTCGTTTGGTTGGCCAAGTTGAGATTTAGGGAGCTTGACTTGGTCAGGAGGATGAAAGATTTCATCACTCCAAATTCTTTGGCCCACCGTGTTCACTCACGGTGGGTATTTTTTTTTCGTCTGCATTTGCTGCGAATAAAAAATGCTCCGAAAATCGTTTTTCGGAGCACTTTGAAGTTTGTGAACTTAATTATTTCTGATTAAGTTGCGGATCTTCCTTGGCGCGCATCAAAAAGCGTGCAATTTCCGTGGCATTATGGATGCCAAGCTTACGGTAAGCCGCACCACGGTGAACCTGAGCCGTCTTTTCAGAAATGCCCAACTCATCAGCCACTTCTTTGTTACTCTTACCGAGACTGATAAGGTTCACGACTTCGCGTTCACGCGTGGTCAAGTTCTTGAGCTTATTTTTGAAGTCCAAGACATCGGCCATGCGTTCTTGACGGTTTATGTATTCGGTGATGACGTCGTTGACCACCTTAAAAAGGCGTTCTTCGCGAACGGGCTTTTGTAAGAATTCCACAGCACCGGCCTTCATCGTATGCACGGCCATATCGATATCGCCGTGACCGGACAAGAAGATGACGGGGAGATCGACGCCCATTTCATTTAAATGCGTTTGTAAACCCAAACCGCTCATATTCGGCATACGCACGTCCATGATGATGCAACCGGGTCGCACGAAATCGCCGTTGGCTAAGAATTGGGAACCGTCACGATAGGTCTTCACTTCCCAGCCTTCGCCCTCAAGCAAGAAAGCCATGGAGTTACGGATGCCTTCGTCGTCATCCACAATACGCACTAAGGGAGTGTTATTTAACATTTCAAGTACCTAAGTTGGGTTTATCAATCTTTTAAGTATAGGATTATTTCGATAAAAGAAAAATCCAGCATTAAAAAATGTTATAAAGAAGTACTAGAAAATCAGTACTTTTTTGAAAATTAGCGTTGTAACTTCGCAAAAGCCGTACTCATTGTGTCCATTTCAATCGGGTCACACTGAAGATCAGAGGCCACTTTTTCCCAATTTTGAGCACAAAAGGCCGTGATTTCATGAGCAAGCTCCTGCGCTTTGCGGGTCTTAAGACCGAAATAACGCGCGACCTCGACCGCTTTAACCAAGTCCGGGCTATCACAGTCATGAGTGACCCCTGTGGCATGATGGCGACGATTTAAAGGCGTCGGCGTGGGTGAAACAGAGTAAATCGGAGCCAATCGCCAACCATTGTTTTCACGGATAAAGCCGATATTGTCCAATCGATCGTTCACGTTACCCACTGCCATATTAAAGACCATTCGTTTCCAGAGTTCTTCTAAGTCTTGGGTCGGTGCCGATCCGTCTTCATTCAAAATGTCTGCGACTTCTAAATATGAGTGGAAACTATCGGGCGCGGCACCTAATAAAGCTTGAGCAGACGCAAAGGCCAATGGATAACCTTCTTCGTCTCGATCAAAACGCGTACTCATTAAAGCATCCATCCCTCGATAGGAGGTGAGCTCAGCTGAGACCGTCTTAAGACCGATGCGCTTGGCCAAACTGAGTCCCACCGCTTCCCAATACACTAAATTGCGATCAGGATCAGGGAGAGTAAATTTAGAAATTACATTTCTATTTTTACTCGCCACAAATCCAAGCTTGAATCGTTCACCTGGGAGGGCAGAAAGGGCGTTATAGAGATTATCTATGTTCGAAATATTGATGTGCCCCATCATCAAACGCTCTAAATCCATGGCAACAGGCCCCATTTGTTTGGCTTGAAGTGCAGGTTGAACCGATTCGTAGATGCCAAGAGCGCCAGGTCGAAGTACTTCTTGAGAATGCGCAAGTAACTCTATGTTTGTAAGGTCTTTTTTACTTACAAACTTATGGAGCTTTCGAGCGCCAATGCCAGGGGTTATGTCCTGCATGAAGCCAAAAAGGGGGTTCCTGGGGGCTGTTTCAAAGACTTTAGGGATCAGGGGCAGATCACGACCTAAAGCAAAGCCTGAATCAAGCCACGCCTGATCGTAAACAAAGTAGCAGGTCGGTCGGACCGCGGCAATGTCGGAAACGCTCAAAGTCCCGACTGGCAGGGGATTGGAGCGAGATTTAAAGTAAACATTAAATTGTTTGGACTCAGTCATTAAATCACCTTACGTGTGGAGCGTGCTCGCTTGGGTAAACGCTCGTTTTCTAGGCGCAAACCCGATGTATCCGCGCTAGGAGAGGCGATGTCGGTGAGGGGAGTACCTAAACCGATAGCTTGCATAACAGCAGCTACATTTCCGATCGATACACCGGGATCACCGGATTCAATCTTTGCTAGGGTGTTGAGGGAGATTCCAGCGCGTTCTGCTACCTGTGTTTGTGGCAAGCGACGACGAAGACGAGCGATTTTTAAATTCGCTCCAAGAGCCTGTAAAGAGGTTTCTACCGCAATAGATGGGCGCATATAACACTCACTAAAATGAGAATAATGACGATATAACACTGATTATTATGATGATTAAACGAGTATCTGTCAAGAGGATCAATCTTTTAAAGTCAAGCGTTTAAAAATGCTATAAATTCCGCTTTAAGCTGACTGTAACACTCAACATAATGATCGATAGAGTGCGATAACACTTAGAATAATGCGAATAAAGATAAATATTAAAATTGATTTTTGGGACTTGCGTCTTTGTTTATGATCTAGAAGTTCGCTTTAAGAGGTTATCTTAAATTTGTTTTGAACGAAGTTACAAAAATGCAAACAAAGATTTAAAAAGCTGTTAATAGGAAAATTCTATAATTCTATGATGTCGTTTTTGCCAGAATTTCTTAAAGCACTAGATTAAGGTAAAAATAGAATCTGTATTTCAAAATATACCAATCCAGATTTGGGCAAAAAAAGACGTCGGATTTGCACCCGACGCCTTAACGTATTTCAAATTTTACCGACTCGACTTTACCAGCCGTAGAATCGATTCCAGACGTCTTTAACTTCAATGCTACCGTTCACAACAAAATATTTAGGATGCTGTGCAGCAAAAGGACAGGCATGGTTCGGCAGAATTCTTAAACGGGTTCCGACCGGGAAGTCGTCTAAATTTAATGCATGACCGTCTCGAGCTGAAATAATTCCATGCTCTTGGTTCGCACTACTCATCCAGAGACCATCAATGGGTCGACCTTCCACATCGCAGACAAGACCATAACCTTGGTCGACTTTCTGATTGGCGGTACCCCGATCCCGAGACATGGCCATCCAGCCACCGTCGGTGATAATCCATCCCTTTTCTTTTTGGTGACCAATGACGGTCACTAATAAAGAAACGGCAATGTCTTTGATTTGGCAAGAACCGACACCGGCTTGAAAGAGGTCAAAAAAGACATAAACTCCGGCACGTAATTCAGTTACGCCTTCAAGGTGATCGGCGTAAAGAGCGGTAGGAGTTGAACCGACTGAAACGATGGGACAACCGTAACCGGCTTCTTTTAAAAGGGCTGCTGCCGTATTGATACCGTCTCTTTCCCCTTGGGCGCGTTTTAAAAGCGCCGCGGGCGTATCAACGTCGTAGGAGCCGCCTGCGTGAGTGATGACACCGGCAACGACCGCAGGTGCAAGAATCGCTTTCGCAACATTTACAATTTCCGGATCATTAGGTTTGAGGCCAGAGCGGTGACCGTCGCAGTCAATTTCAATCAAGACTTTAAAGGCATAATTGTGCTTTTGGCAAAAATCACTCACGGCTTTGGCTGCTGCAACATTATCCAAAATGATCTTTAGATCCACACCTTTTTCATAAAGGGCGGCCACGCGGGAAAGCTTCTGTGGGGCAATGCCAACGGCATAAATCATGTCTGTGACGCCGTGAGCTGCAAATTCCTCGGCTTCTTTAAGCGTTGAGACCGTCACCGGGCCTTGCGGGGTGGACATTTGGCGCTTGGCGACATCCCAACACTTACTCGTTTTCAAGTGAGGACGAAGCGTGACGCCGAGTTTTTCTGCTTGGGCGCGCATTCTATCAATATTAGCGTCCATGATGCCTTCATCAAGAATGAAGGATGGGGTGTCGATGGTTAATAAATTCATGCTAGCACCTTTGAAACAAATTCAATAACACGATTTTAAGCCTAACGGATCCAAGTAACAGGGAGTAATGAGGTTGAACTTTTGTTAATCCCTGTTAAATCGTTGATTAAAGATAATCTTAAAATCGGCTTCGGGGTTTATCCCTATTATGTTATCTAGATAGAAGTACCTAAAATAAATCTAATAATCGATTCCGGGCGGAGTCGATTTTGTCTTAATGTTCATGAGGAGGAACATATGGCATTTCAAATGAAGTTAGCAGCGGCTGCCTTGGGTTTTGCTTTAGGTGGTTTAGCATTAAACGCCAGCGCTTGTTCTACGATTATTGTTGGTAAAGATGTCAGTAAGACCGGCAACATTATCGTTGGCCACAATGAAGATAACGGTGGTCGTATCTTGACGGCTCAATATTGGGTGCCTGCAGCTACGCACAAGAAGGGCGAAAAGATTAAATTTGAAGAAGCTGCAGCTGAAATTCCGCAAGTTGAAAAGACATTTGGTTTTTATTGGTCCCAAACGTACGATCCGTCCGGCGCCTCTTTCTCTGACGGTTTTGTCAATGAAAACGGTGTGACTATTGCCTCCAACGCCTGCACGGGTATCTATAAAGACGACATCATGCCCACTAAGGACGGTGGCGTGGGCTACGGTATTCGCCGCTTGATGGCTGAACGCGCAACCTCTGCTCGTCACGCTGTTGATATCGCTATTGACCTCTTGGGTAAGTATGGTTACTTCTCTGAAGGTCGTACGTACACGATCGCTGACAGCAAGGAAGCTTGGCAAATCGCTATTCACCAAGGCAACACCTGGGTTGCTCGCCGTGTGAAAGACAATGAAGTGGTTTACATTCCGAACAACTTCATGATGGATAAGGTCGATGCCACGGATACGGCTAACGTTATCGTTGCTCCGGGCATGATTGAACGTGCAATCAAGAACGGTCGCTATAAACCCGCTAAGGAAGGTGTTTATTCCGACTTTAACTACCGTGTTGCCGTTGCTCCGGCAGAACGCCGCTCTGCTGACTACAACTTCTCCCGTAACCAACTCGCTTGGAAGAAGATTGCCGGTTTGAACATCACGGATCCGGAAAAGTTCCCGTATAGCGTTACGCCTAATAAGAAGTTCGGTGTTGAAGACGTCAAGGCCATCCTTCGTACGCACGAAGCCGATATCGCCAAACAAGACAACATGTGGTACCACACGATGAGTTTGGGTATCTGCCGTGCAACGACGCATGAATCCGTTGTGTACGAAATGAACGCCAATCCGCTCTTAATCGCTGGCTTCCGCACGCATGCCCGTCCGTGCCAAACGCCCTATGTGCCGTTCTATCCGTTGGCTCGCCCGGCAGAAGGTACTGCCTTCTTTGGTTGGGAAAAGGCCACGGCTGAACACTTCAAGGGTACGCCTGAATACTTCAGCTATCGTGCCGAATGGCCTGTTACGACGTTCGTGAATGCCGCTAACACCTATGACTTCCAACGCCAAGACCTCAAGCGCGTTCAACAATTTGTGGCAGGTTTGGAAGCCGATTGGGCCAAGGATCGCAAGGCTGTTGAAGAGCACGCCAAGACTTTATTGAAGGTTTCGGAATATAAGGCCGCTGAATACTTGCATGCCTATAACTTGAAGACCTTCGGTGAAGCACAAGCTGAAGTGGCAGGCTTCTTAACGAAGATGGCTCCGTACAGCATGAGCGTGATGGCCGATAGCATCGATCCGAAGAGCGACAAGACGGTCGATATCGTGTTGTACTCCAAGGGTAAGATGGATGCCACGAAGATTGATCTTAAGAAGACCTACGCCGGTGTTGGCCGTGCTTCGATCGGCAATAAGATCAAGATGGCCGATAAGCTTGCTCAACCCGTGAAGACCGCTAAGCGCGACGTCAACGGTGACGGCAAGGTCGATATGATCTTAACGTTTACGCAAAAAGACCTCGCTAAGAACATGTTGGCTGGCGCCACCTATGACATTTGGCTCCACACGTTCGTCGGTAATCAACGCATCGCTGTGATGGATACCGCCTTCATTGAAACGGAAGGCTATAAGGGTCCTGCCACGCGTACGGAAAACGCTGATGTCTAATTGACGTTTAACGTTTAACTTTTAACGCTCGGTTGCTTTGCAAAGCGCCGAGCGTTTTTTCTGTTTTTTTGTGATATTTGATCAAAATCAAAAACTCATTTTGTCGACATGAATGATTTAAAAATCATAACTCATTGTCTTCATTGCTTATTTATTTTTATACGCTCTTTCTCCGATCGGTTCAATGTTTCGATAAAACATTGGTTGAAAGACTCAACATTTAGTTGAATTTCTCTAAGGTGTTTTTCTTATTTATTGATGTTGCTATCTCTAACCAACTGATTCTATTAAATTTAAGATGTCGACAATTGATTTTATTTTGTTTGAACTTTTGCTTAAGAAATCTAAAAAAATCTCTTTTGATTCTTATTTGATTCGAGAAATTGCTTCGACATAAACTGCCAAAACCGAATTTAATTTTGTTTAAGGAACTTCAAAATGAAAAAATCAATTTTGGCTTTGCTCTTAGGTAGTGTTTTAATGGGAAGCGCTTGCGCTGAAACCATTTTGGTAGGCACTGATGCCGGTCTCGCTCCTTTTGAGTATAAAGATGAAAAAACGAATGAAATCGTAGGCTTTGACATCGATTTGATTAAGGCCGTTATTAAGGCCAATGGTGACGAACCGAAGATTCAAAATATGCAATTTGCCGGCATCATCCCTGCTATTCAAACGAACATGGTTGATGTCGCCGCTTGCGCCATGACGATTACGCCGGCACGCCAAAAACAAGTCAACTTCTCTGATCCGTACTACGACGTCGGTCTTGCCATGGTCATTAAGAGTAAGGACAAGAATAAGTACAAGACGATTAAGGACTTGGAAGGTAAGCGCGTTTGTGCTCAAATCGGTTCGACCGGCTCCATCTTTGCGAAAGAAATTAAAGGTGCAAAGGTTGTTGACTTTGACCAAGTCATTGAAGCCTTCATGGATTTGAAGTATGACGGCTGTCAAGCTGCTATCGTGGGTAAGACTGTGATTGATCACTATTTGGCTCGCCACAATGATAAAGAAATCATGACTACGCCCGAACTCTACAATCCGAAGCAAGTCGGTTTTGCCGTCGCTAAGAGTAATAAGAAGATGCTCAACAAAATCAATCAAGGTTTAAAGACTATCAAAGCCAACGGTGAATACGACAAGATTTACCAAAAGTGGTTTGGTACGAAGCACTAAGATCAATCAAAACTAAAGTGTCGGAAACGGCACTTTAGTTATTTAAAGGAAAGTAATGATGTCCATTCAAAAAGCCATGCTCGACTTGGTGCCTGAGTTTACCGCTATTCGTCAACATCTCCACCAATATCCTGAGCTCAGTCACAAGGAATTTCAAACCTCGGAATTCATTGCCTCGTGCTTAAACAGTTGGGGGATTGAGATTCATACCGATATCGTCGGCACCGGTGTTGTCGGTGTGCTTAAAAATGGGGAGGGGACTAAAAGCATTGCTTTAAGAGCGGACATGGATGCGCTCGCCATTTCAGAGAAAACCCCCTTTTCTCATTGCTCAAAAAATCAAGGAGTGATGCATGCCTGTGGACATGACGGTCACATGGCCATGCTTTTAATGGCAGCGCGTTATTTAGCTCAGACTCGCCAATTCTCGGGCACTGTTCATTTTGTCTTTCAACCCAGCGAAGAACAAGATGGAGGAGCAAGCGAAATGGTGCAGGCAGGCCTTTTTGAGAAGTTTCCGTCAGATATAATTTTAGAGAAAATCGCCAGAAACCCCGCTAATTCATTAGCGGGATGAATGGCGCAAAGTCGAAAGACTTTGTGAAAAATTATCTATATATAAATCTAATATTGATCTATTTATGTATAGGGGATTTCTAAAAATTCGTAATTCTGTTGATTTTATCGTCTAACGGTACT
>CAJLGW010000056.1 GCA_905206345.1 uncultured Sutterella sp.
ACCAACGACCCCCACCATGTCAAGGTGATGCTCTAACCAACTGAGCTATGTGCCTATGGGAAACGACATTATGACCAAAATTCCTAAAGTTTTCAACTCTAGAGTTAGAAAAAAGGAAGATAAACTTCCTTTTCTCAAGAATTCTGGTAGGCACAATTGGATTCGAACCAACGACCCCCACCATGTCAAGGTGATGCTCTAACCAACTGAGCTATGTGCCTGTCGAAGATCGCTATTATGAAGCATTAATCACCTTGTGTCAAGAGAGTGGCGAGAAAATTTTTCTCACCATTTGACTAGTCCTCTACGAAAGCTTCTTCACGAGCGGATTTGATGCGAGGAACCGTCGTCGAAATCAGTAAAAGGGCTGCTAATGCTAAAAGGGTTGCAGAAATGGGACTCGTAAAGAACACGCTCGGATCGCCTCGAGAAAGAAGCAGCGCACGACGAAGATTTTCTTCCATTAAGGGGCCCAACACAAAACCTAAGATGAGTGGAGCTGGCTCAAATCGCAACTGATAAAAGGCGTAACCCAAGCCTGCAAAGGCGGCCATGAGAACGATGTCATAGATGTTGAAATTCACCGAATACACACCGATCACACAAATAGCGAGAATCGCAGGGTAGAGCCAGCGATAGGGGATGCGAAGAATTTGAACCCAAAGGCCCACTAAGGGCAAATTCAAAATCACGAGGAAGAAGTTCCCCACCCACATCGAAACGATCAAGCCCCAGAAAAGCGTGGGATTGGTGGTAATGACTTGGGGACCTGGCGTAATGTTATGAATAATCAACACCCCCATCATTAACGCCATTACGGCATTGGAAGGAACGCCTAACGTGAGCATCGGGATGAAACTTGTTTGTGCACCGGCATTGTTGGCGGACTCGGGGCCCGCAACAGCCCGGATATTGCCTTGACCCACGGGGGTTTCGTCTTTTTCGAGTTTGATACGTTTCTCTAGCGTGTAAGAAGCAAAGGAGGATAAAAGCGCACCGCCCCCAGGCAATAGTCCAAGGACGCTTCCTAAGCCCGTGCCACGAAGGATGGCGCCGATACTGTCTTTAATGTCTTTTAATTGAGGCCACGGGGACTTCACTTCGTGGGTCTCAATTTTGTCATTGGCGACCATTGCTTGAAGGTTTTTAAGAATTTCGGCGACGCCGTAAATCCCCATGGAAATCACTACAAAGTCAATGCCGTCTTGAAGAGTAAGCGTCTCGAATGTAAAGCGCAGACTGCCGGAATTGATGTCGGTCCCCACCAGACCTAAAATGAGACCTAAAACTACCATGGCAACGGTTTTTAAAATGTCGCCATTAGCTAAGACAACGGCGCCGACAAGGCCCAAAAGCATGAGACTGAAGTATTCCGTTGCCCCAAAGTAAAGGGCAACTTCTGCCAACAAGGGGCTCATCATGGCAATTAAAAGGGTTGCAATGGAACCCGCAATGAAACTTCCGATAGCGGCAATGCCCAAAGCGCTTCCTGCGTGACCTTTTTTCGCTAACTGATGACCGTCAATGCAAGTGACAAGTGCAGAGGCTTCACCCGGAATATTCATCAAAATGGCCGTGGTTGAACCTCCGTATTGACTGCCGTAGTAGATACCGGCCAGCATGATGATAGCGGCGGTAGGGTCAAGCGCATAGGTAATGGGTAACAAAAGAGCAAGAGTGGCAACGGGTCCCAAGCCCGGCAAAATCCCCACAAGTGTGCCAATTAAAACCCCGAGGAAACAGTACCCGAGATTGACAAGGGAAAAGGCGCTTTGGAGTCCTAATGCCAAATTCTGAAGTAAATCCATCAGTTGCCTCCCAAAAAGACAGGCCAAAGCGGTACTTCAAGATGAATTCCAAAAACAAAGACACCCCACACTAAAGCATTAATAGCAAGAACCAAAAACATGACTTCTCGCAAAGAGCGACCGGGGGTAATGATCGTCGATAAAACGATCATGGCTGTCATTGCAATGAAAAGACCGAAAGCGGGCAAAAGGATGGCAAAAAGCAAAACCGAGCCACACAAAATGATTAAGCGCTTAAGGTCAAAGCGATAAATAACTTCGTGCGGCTTTTTTGGGGTAAAAGTGCCTTTAAGACTGATCGCAAGTCCTAAGAGAATGAGTAGAGCACTTAAACAAACAGGAAAATACCCCGCACCCATGCGTGATGCGCTACCCATCGGCAGTTCAAGCGCAAAAACTAAGAAAAAAACACCGATGGTAGCCATAAAAAGGCCACCTACCGTGTCTCGGGCTAATCGAGGCTTCAGTTGCATGAAATTAGGCGTTGAATCAGATCAGTTTCAACGTCGAAAACAGTTGTTGATACTTATGCTGTTCGTTTTTAATAAAGTCTGCAAAAGCCTGCGGTCCCATTAAAGAAACAACGGGCGTGGCAATGAGCAGTTTTTGATGAACTTCCGGTTCTTTGACGACAGCTTCAAGCGCATTATAAAGCGCAAGGCAGATATCAGGGCTTGTTTCTTTGGGGGCAAGAAGTCCAAACCAAGTCGAGAGATCCATTGGAACGCCCAATTCACTCATGGTCGGGCACGATAAAAGATCAGACGTTTGGGTCGTTGTGACGGCAAGCGCTTTAAGTCGACCGTCTTTAATGGCTTGTTGGCAACTGGCGTAGTTATCAAACACAAAATCCGTTTCACCGGAAAATAGTGACAGTTGCGCAGGGGAAGCGCCCGCATAGGGTACATGAGCGGCAATAAACCCATTGGCACTTAAAATGGCATTGGCCAAATGACCGATTGAGCCCGTGCCGCCCGAAGCGCAATTGAGTTTATCGGGGTTTTTCTTTAAGTAATTCAATAAGTCTTTTGCCGATTTAATGTTAAGTTTTTCCATTGTTTTAGGCGTCATCACCAAAACGTTGGGAACGTTACTTAACATCGCCACCGGTGCAAAATCATCGACCGAATAGGGGAGGTTTTTAACGGTTTGAGGGTTGACCGCCAAAGTAGCAACGGCTCCCATGACAAGGGTTTTGCCATCGTTCTTGGCTTTTTGGGCTGCCAACATGCCACGCGCACCGGCGCCACCCGCAATGTTTTCAATGACCGTCTTTCCCCAAACGGGTTGCAGTGTCGTCCCTAAAAGGCGAGCAACGTTATCAAGGGGGCCGCCCGGCGGATAGGGAACAATGATGGACATATTTTTTGGCGCCGCCAAAGAAGTCAGCGGCGCTAACGCTAACGAAAAACAAAGAGTGCGGCGACTTAACATATTGAAGTTCCCCAAAAGAGTATCCATCACCAATTCTAAACTCAGTAACGCATTTTTTTCCTTAAAAAAGGTAATATGAACAGATAGCTATATGTTTGGTGACTTTATGGATTGCCTATCAAAGTTCTTTTGTTCCGCGGCCGGTGCTCAGCTTCGGCGTTGGGAAGCTCAACAGCTCGATCAGCTGTTAAAGGGCTTGCATGGCGGGACGGCTCTGCAATTAGGTGCTCCGTTTGGTCCCGTGATGAGAAGTGCTTCTCATTCATTTAAAGTCTTTTCTGCTCAACAATCAGAACTCACAACGCTTGAAGCCGATGGCTCTGCCCTTTGCCAGTCTTATACCGACTTTCCTTTTAGAGAGAATACTTTCGATTTGGTCATTTTGGTGCACGTGCTCGAACGCAGTCCCGATTACGAAAAAACGCTCTCCGAAGTGCTTCGCGTCTTGACTCCTGAAGGACGAATGGTCATTTTGGGATTAAACCCTTGGGGTCCGTGGTGGATTCGAAAACGCAAACGACTCTGCAAGGATCTTCATCATCCCGTGAGCGTCGATCAAATCAAAAAGTCATTAGGGGTTCGCGCCATTATTGATCGCGGTCGTTTTGGGATCTATAGCCCGAGTTTAAGTGACAATCCGCTTCGGTTAATGTCATGGTCGTGGTGTGAGAAGGCGGGTGATCGTTGGTGGCCTGCGCTTGCCAATGGCTTTATGTTAAGTGCTGTGAAAAAGGTGAGTGGCGTGCATCTCGTGGGAAGTGCTTCCAAGGACGAGATTTTAAAGAAAACGTGGGTAGGCACGGCAGCCGCCCGTAATGTTTCAGCCTGCAAAAATCATCGCTGATTTTTTGTTTCTCGCTACAATACTCTTTTTCTTATTTTGGTATTCGACGCGTTATGACCGCAGAACGTAAATTACAAATTTGGACTGACGGCGCCTGTAAAAATAATCCCGGGCCCGGCGGTTGGGGGGCTTACTTGGTTTTTGGTGAAAAAACATTAGAGCTTTGTGGCGGTGAGGTGGAAACCACCAATAACCGAATGGAGCTCATGGCTGTCATTTCGGCTCTATCTGCGATCAAGCGTCCCGTTCCCATGACCATCTTCTTGGATAGCCAATACGTTAAGAACGGCATCATGACGTGGATGGAAGGCTGGAAGAAAAAAGGTTGGCGAACGGCGGACAAGAAACCCGTTAAAAACGTGGACCTTTGGATGAAGCTCGATGAACTCGTTGCTCAACACGACATTGAATGGCGTTGGGTTAAGGGACACGCAGGGGACTTCGGTAATGAAAAGGCCGACGAATTAGCTAATCGCGGCGTGCCGACCGTTGGGAGATAAGCGATGAAAAAGGAAATCCGCCGTCAGGTGGCGCTCGATACCGAAACGACCGGTATGGAAATTTCACAAGGCAACCGCTTAATCAGTGTGGGTTGCGTTGAAATTATTGGTCGTAGTGTCACGAAAAAACATTTTTATGCTTTAGTGAACCCCGAATGCGAAGTCGAAGAAGGGGCTGCCAAGGTTCACGGCTTTACGTGGGAAAAATTAAAGAACAAACCGCTGTTTGGCGACATCGTTCATGACTTCTTAGCTTTTATTAAGGGAAGTGAACTCTTAATTCACAACGCTCCTTTTGATGTGGGCTATTTGGACATGGAATTAGGTCGCTTGGGCTTAGGCAAGTTAAGCGATCACTGCGAAGGCATTGTCGATACTTTGCCGATGGCCAAGACCTTGCGCCCGGGGCAACGTGTGAGTTTGGACGCATTGTGTTCGGCCTACGGGGTGGATAATTCCGATCGTAATTTGCACGGCGCTTTGATTGACGCCAAACTCTTGGCTCAAGTCTATTTGTGCATGACGCGCGGTCAAGAAAGTCTGGATATTTCAACGATTGACTTATCGAGCTTACCGCCAATGCCGGCAGCAGACGCCTTACGAATTCAAAAAGCTTCTGAAGATGAATTGCAAATGCATGCGGCAACGATGCAAGCCATTGATAAAGAAAGTAAAGGTAATCGGGTTTGGACTGACGATTAATCACATCTTAGAAATATGAACTTCCGTAAAAATATGTAAAAAGTAGGGAAAGTCACGGGGGCTTTCCCTTTTTTCTTTATATAAGATTGCAGTAACAAATACTCTAATATTTACGAAAAATTATGCGTATCAGCACCTTATTTCTTTGTGCAACATTGGCGGGCTCGCTTGTGATGGTCTCGGGTTGTTCGGATCAGAATAATACAAACAAGAAGACCGAGCTCGAAGTCGAAACCATGGTCGTGCAACCGCAATTGGCTTACCGTTGGGTTGAAACTTTCGGTCAAACCGAAGGGGCCCAAGAAGTCGAGGTGCGCGCTCAGGTCGGTGGCATTTTGCGTAAGCTTCATTTCACCGAAGGCGAAGCTGTGAAAGCCGGTCAAACGTTATTTGAGATTGAGACCGAGCCTTATGAAGCCGCACTTCGTCAAGCACAAGCGCAAACGCAACAAGCCAAAACCAATTTAAATAAGGCGCGTCGCGACGCAAAGCGCGCTCAAGAACTCATCAAAGTTCAAGCCATCAGTCGTCAAAATTATGATGATGCGATTAGTGTACTTGAAAACGCCAAGAGTGCATTGGCGCTTGCCAATGCTGTTCAAGTAAAAGCGGAGATTGATCTTTCGCACGCTAAAGTGCCGGCACCCGTTGATGGGATTGCCGGTAAGAGCGAAGTCAATATCGGTTCTTTGATTTCGTCCGGTACAACGCTTTTGACGAGCATTACACAGCCCTCTGACTTGCGTGTGACGTTTGCGGTAAGCGACCAAGATTTGGCTCAAGCTTCTTTAACGCGCGACTCTCAAGTGCAAGTGATGGTGCCGGGCAATAAAGAACCCAAGGCAGCAAAACTTGACTTTATTAGTCAGCAAGTCGATGCCGATCGAGGGACGGTGCGTATGCGCGCCAAGCTTGACCCCAACACGGGACTTTGGCCGGGCCAATACGTTGAAGTGCGTTTGATGGTCGGCACCATTAAAGACGCCTATGTTGTCCCGCAAGGCATTATTCGTCAAAAGTCAGATGGTACGTACGCTGTTTATGTGCTGGAAAACGGTATGGCACGAGAACGTGAAGTTTTTGTGAGCCACTGGGAAGATAAAGACTGGGTTTTGACCGGAGGCTTAAAGCCAGGTGATAACGTTATTACCAATCAGATTTTGCGCTTGCGTGATCGCACGCCCGTGAAAACCAAAAGCGAAGACATCGCTTCCCCTAAGGCACACTAATGTGAAGGGGTAGAGCATGCTGTCTCAATTTTGTATTCGTCGCCCGATCTTTGCCACTGTCCTTTCTATTTTGATTGTGGTGGCAGGGCTTGTGGCAAGCCGAATTTTGCCTGTGTCTCAATACCCGGATATTTCGCCTCCGAGCGTCTATATCTCTACGAGTTACGAAGGGGCTGATGCCAAGACCTTGGCGCGAACCATTGCTGCTCCTATTGAAGATCAACTCTCCGGCGTTGAAGGCCTTCAGTACTACACAACTTCCATTCGCTCTAATGGTGACGTTCGCATTAACTGTACCTTTGATGTGGGTACCGATCCGAACGAAGCCATGTTGGAAATCAATAACCGCGTCCGCTCGGCCGAGCGTCGATTGCCGGAGACGGTTCGCCAAAACGGCGTCAATGTCAGAAAGCGCAGTGAAGAATCGCTTTTGATGGTGGTTTTAACGTCGCCTGATCTTTCCATGGACCCACGTCAAATGGCCGACTATGCGACCGTGAACATGGTTGACGATCTCAAGCGTATTCCGGGCGTGGGCGACGTGAGTGTCTTTGGTAACGTGCAAGGCGCCATGCGTTTGTGGCTCAACCCTGACAAGATGGCGATGCTGGGTGTGACGGTGCACGATGTTAAAAATGCCGTGAACGTTCAAAACCGTCAATACGCGGCCGGTCGTATGGGGGCGGCGCCCACCGAAGATGACCAACAACTCTTTTATACCATTACGACGCGCGGTCAATTATTGACGCCTGAAGAGTTCGGCAACATCACCATTCGCTCCAATGGCCCCGATGGCATTATCCGTGTCAAAGACATTGCTCGAGTCGAAGTGGGTAAGCGCAGTTATGACTCCTATAACCAACTCAATGGTTCGCCTTCCGTGACCGTTGGTGTGTACCTGCAAACGGGTGCAAACGCCATGAGTACGGCCACGTTAGTAAAGGCAGAACTCGCGCGTTTGGTGGAGCGCTTCCCCGAAGGGCGTCTTACGCACGAAATTACGGACGATACAACGGTCTTTATTTCTGCCTCTTTGAGCGAAGTGGTTAAGACGTTGCTTGAGGCCGGCTTATTGGTACTTGTGGTTGTTTACGTGTTCTTGCAAAACTGGCGCGCCACATTGATTCCGATGATTGCCGTTCCCGTGTCTTTGATTGGGACCATGGTGGGGCTTTGGGCTTTTGGTTTCTCGATTAATACGTTGACGCTCTTTGCCATGACGTTGGCAATCGGTATTGTGGTGGACGATGCAATCGTTGTGTTGGAAAACATCGAACGTATCATGGTCTCTGAAGGTTTGAGTGCAAGAGCAGCGTCGAAAAAAGCTATGAAAGAAGTCTCTGGTGCATTGGTGGCCATCGTTCTGGTGCTTTCATCGGTCTTTGTCCCTGTTGCTTTCTTAGGGGGTATGGCCGGTGAACTTTATCGTCAATTCGCTATCACCATTACCGTGTCAGTGATCTTATCGGGCTTTGTGGCCTTGACGTTGACACCGGCGCTTTGCGCATTGATGCTCAAGCACCGTGAGGGTGAACCTCACGCTTTCTTTCGACGCTTTAATTTGGCTTTGGGCCGTTACACCCATTTCTTCCAACGTTGGGTTGGTTTGGCATTGCATCACCGTGTGGCAAGTGGCTTAATTCTTGTTGCTGTCATTGGGGCTTGTTGGGCCATGTTGCAAGTGACGCCGACCTCCTTTGTTCCGCGAGAAGACCAAGGGATGGTGAGAATGAGTCTGACTTTACCTGAAGGTTCTGCTTTAGGGCGTACAGAAAAAGTGGCTGAAGAGCTTCGTCAAGGGATGGAAAAGATCGAAGGGGTGTCTTCCATTCTGACGCTAACCGGTTTTGATACGGTGGCCAATGACGTGCGACAAAATGCTGCGACGTTCTTCCTTAAGTTAGAGCACTGGGATGATCGCGAAAATACGGCCAATGACATCGCTTCGCAATTGAATCAACTCGGTCGAGAGTTAACCGAAGGAACGGGGGTAGCCTCAACGCCTGCTCCGATTCGTGGTTTAGGCTCTGCCTCAGGTTTCTCGGGTTACCTTCAAGCGCGTGAAAACGACGATCCGTTGGTTCTTCAACAAGTGGCAGACCTTTTCATTTCTGAATTGGAAAAGTCCTCCATTTTGACGAGTTTGCGTACCACGGCCAAGGCCGAGTCGCCTATGCTAATGGTCAATGTTGATGAAGCAAAGGCTTTGGCTTTGGGCGTTTCCATTGATGAAATCTACGAAACGTTGTCAACCTTTATGGGCAGCAACTACATCAATGACTTCACGCGTAACGGTAAGATTAATCGCGTCATCATGCAAGCCGATAGCCAATACCGGATGAAGCCTGAACATTTAGGTCGTGCTTGGGTTCGTTCGCAAGCAGGCGAAATGATTCCCTTGTCCGCACTTGTGACTTGGGAGCGTACGTCGGGTGCAGAAACCTTGGCAAGAATGAACGGTTACTTGTCGGCTCGCTTTATGGGGCAAGCCATCCATGGGGTGAGTTCGGGTGAAGCTATTGCAGAAGTTGAACGCATCGCCGAGCAAATCCTGCCCGAGGGCTATGCCATCGGTTGGGTGGATCAAGCTTTCCAAGAAAAGCGCTTGGGGGCATCAGCCACCACAGCCGTGGTCTTCGGGATTTTGGTTGTCTTCTTGATTTTGGCCGCCCAATACGAACGTTGGTCATTGCCGATTGCTGTGGTGTTGTCGGTCCCGTTCTCGGTTTTGGGGGCGTTGGTGGCAACCTATTGCAGAGGGCTTTCAAACGACATCTATTTCCAAATCGGTCTTTTGGTGTTGATCGGTTTGACGGCAAAGAACGCTATTTTGATTGTGGAATTTGCTGCGCAAAAGTTGGAGTCCGGTAAGAGCGTTTTCGATGCAGCTCTTGAAGCCGTCTCCTTGCGTTTGCGTCCGATTTTGATGACCTCACTGGCCTTCATCCTTGGTGTGTTACCACTGGCCATTGCAACGGGCCCGGGCGCTGCTGCTCGTCAGTCTATGGGCACGGGCGTTTTGGGCGGGATGTTCATGGCCACCTTTATTGCGGTGATCTTTGTGCCGGTGTTCTTTACGTGGTTTGTGAGTAAAAAGCCTGTTCGTCGAGAAGAAGATGACGATGAAGAAGGCAAGTCTCCTTTCTTGGAGCATAAGGAAAAAGCGGACTAATCGCCTCAACTAACAAAGGCCTCTTGTAGAGAAATTTTCTTCAAGGGGCTTTCTTTTTGCTGTCATCAAATTGTCATAAAACCATCAAAGTCGTCATTAAATCTTCACGTTTTCGTCACAGACACGTCACACGTGGCTTTCAAAATACCACCCAAGTTCGAATGACTTAAATAATCCTAAATTCTTTTTAAAGGAAAAGAGAAAATGAAACGTACGATGGTTTCTGTTTTGGTTGCTTCTGTGATGGGCTTGGCAAGTTTGGCTGCTTCTGCCGGTAATGTGGTGGTCAATGGTTCGACCACGGTTTTGCCTGCCATGCAAAAGATTACAGAAAATTTCATGAAAGCTAACCCCTCCATTCAAGTGTCTCTTTCCGGTGGCGGTTCTGGCCACGGCATCAAGGCTTTGATGGAAAACACGACCGACGTGGCCATGGCTAGCCGTGATATGAAGTCTGCCGAAGTTGAAAACATGAAAAAGAGCGGCAACGAAGCTGTTCGTCATGCGGTGGCCATTGACGCAATCGTCCCGGTGATCAATCCTCGCAATGGTGTGAAGGATTTGACCTTGCAACAAATCCGTGACATCTATGCCGGTCGTATCACGAACTGGAAGGATGTTGGCGGTAAGAATGCTCGAATCACGGTCGTCTCCCGTGACTCTTCCTCCGGTACGTTTGAAACGTGGGAATCCTTGGTAATGAAGGGTGAACGTGTTCAACAACGTGCTCTCTTGCAGGCCAGTAACGGTGCTGTTTTGCAAACGATTGCAAAGAACCCGAACGCTATCGGTTATGTCGGTTTGGGCTATTTGACCAAGGACATCAAGGCTTTGTCCATCGGTGGTGTGAAGGCCACGATGAAGACGGCAGAAACGTTTGAATGGCCTTTGTCTCGTGAGTTGTACCTCTTTACGAACAACCATGTTAACGCCGACACGAAGGCTTTGATCAACTACGCTTTGAGCAAGGATGGTCAAGCTTCTGTGAAGGAAGTGGGCTTCGTTCCGGTTGCTCGCTAATCGAACTTCTCTTCAAACTTCTCTCTGATCGCTATGACAAATGTTTTAACGAAACATCGAGAAGGGTTTGAAACACAATTGGCAGTCATCGCTTTTGCTTCGATCTTAGCGTTGGCTGCCATTTTGGTTTTCCTTCTTTCTCAAGCGTTGCCGCTTTTTAGCGAAGTTTCTTTCTTCCGATTCTTATTCGGTACCGAATGGTATCCGACGGGCGGCACGCCTGATTATGAAATCGGTGCTTTGTTGGTAGCCAGCCTTTGTGTGGCTGCAACTACGACCTTAATTTCGTTGCCGATCGGCTTATTGACTGCAGCGTATTTGGCGTACTTTGCTACGCCTTCTGTTCGTCAGGTTGTCAAGCCAGCCATCGAATTGTTAGCAGCCTTGCCTTCGGTCATTATCGGTTTCTTGGGGATGGTTTTGGTTGCTCCCTGGCTTCAAAACACTTTGGGTCTTGATTCCGGTCTTAACTGGATGAATGCCTCCGTGATGTTAAGCCTCATGTGCGTTCCCTTTATTTGCTCCATTTCTGAAGGTGCGCTTCGAAATGTGCCGACCGCTTTATCAGAAGCCTCGTTGGCCTTGGGCGCTACGCGCTGGGAAACGCTCTACAAGGTGCAATTCCGTTACGCTTTGGGTGGTATCGGAACGGCCGTGATGCTCGGTATTTCTCGTGCATTGGGTGAAACGATGGTGGTTTTGATGGTGGCCGGTGGCGCTGCCATTATCCCGGAAAGCTTCTTCGATCCTTTGCGTCCGATGACCGCTTCCATTGCCGCAGAAATGGCTGAAGCCGCTGTGGGTTCCACTCACTATCACGCATTATTTGCCACTGGTTTAGTGCTTTTCGTGACGACGTTTATATTTAATGCAACGGCGTTTTACTTCACGAAAAAATATCAAATCGGTAAGCGCTAGGAGTCATGATGACAGTTTCAAAAGCTCGTTCTTCCAATGGACGCTACGTTGCGGAATTTATTGGCTTAAATTTAATGCGCGCCGCAACATTAATTACGGTCGGTGCCATTGTTGCCATTTTGTTCTACTTGATTGATAACGCATTGCCGGCACTTTCTTGGGAATTTTTCTCTGAATCGCCTCGTGAAATGATGACCGCAGGCGGTATCTGGCCTTGCATTGTCGGTACCTTCTATTTGGCAGTCGGAGCCACGGTGATTGCCCTGCCTTTGGGCGTGGCTTCTGCTTTGTACTTGACGGAATACGGTGGTCAAGGTCGCTTTGTTTCGGGTGTGCGCTTGGCAGTGTCCAACTTGTCCGGCGTGCCTTCGGTGATCTTCGGTCTTTTCGGTTTGACGTTCTTTGTCACGTTCTGTGGCTTTGGTGTGAGCCTCTTATCCGGTATTTTGACGTTGGCGCTTTTAGCCTTGCCGATCGTTATTAATACGACTGAAGCCGCATTAAACCAAGTTCCCCAAGCCTGGCGTGAAGCCTCTTTGGCTTTGGGTGCGACGAAAAAGCAAACAATCTTTAAGATTGTGTTGCCGGCAGCATTGCCCGGTCTTTTGACGGGAAATATTTTGGCACTTTCGCGCGTTGCAGGTGAGACGGCTGCCATCATGTACACGGCTGCGGTTTTCTACACGCCCACGATGACGCACTCCGTGATGGATCCGGTGATGTCGTTGCCGTATCACATTTATGTGTTGGCCACTTCAAGCGTTGACGTCGAAGCCAGTTTACCCTTGCAATACGGTACGGCCTTTGTGTTGGTGTTGATGGTTTTGGGTCTTAACGCAGTTGCTTTGACCATCCGCTCTCGTGCACAGAAGAGGTTAGCTCGTCAGTAGGTCTTTCGATTATTCTTTTTTCCCTAATTTGGGCTTATAGTTATTCAATTGACTATAAGCCCATTTTGTATGGAGGTAAACGTTATGGACCACGAGCAAAAGTCACATGCTTTGATTGAACGCTTTTTAGGTTATTTGGCGATTCCGAGTCAGAGCGACCCGAAGGTGAAGACCGTCCCGTCGACTGAGACGCAATGGGATATGGCCAAAGTCTTAGATGCTCAGCTCAAACATTTAGGGCTTAAAGAAGTCCAAACCGATGAGCACGCCATTGTGACGGGCCTATTACCGGCTAATGTTGAAGGTGTGAAACCCGTGGGTTTCGTGGCGCATATGGACACGGTGGATGTGGGGTTAAATGCCGACATTCATCCGCAAGTGATTCATTACGTTGGAGGCGATGTTTGCCTTAATAAAGAAAAGGACATTTGGATTCGTTTGGCTGACCATCCTGAACTTGAACGCTATCGCGATCAATTCATTATTTTTACGGACGGCACGAGCGTTTTGGGGGCAGATAATAAGGCCGGTGTCACCAATGTTATGACCATGCTTGAAATCATGGTCACCGAGCAACTCCCACACGGTGATATTCGTGTGGCTTTCGTTCCCGATGAAGAAACGGGTTTGCGTGGCGCCAAGCTCTTAGACTTAGACAAATTTAAGGTTGATTTTGCTTACACGGTCGATGGAGAAGACTTGGGCGAAGTGGTCTATGAAACGTATAACGCCGCTGAATGCCACTTTGATATCGAAGGGGTGACAACCCACCCATGCGCAGCCAAGGGCGTTTTGGTCAATCCCATCTTGATTGCTCAAGACTTGATTAATAGCTTTAACCGATTAGAGACGCCCGAAAATACGGATGAACGTGACGGTTACTATTGGTTTAAGATGATGACGGCCAATCCGGCTCGAGCTCATCTTCAACTCAATATCCGTGACTTTGATAATGCTAAGTACGAGGCTCGTAAGGCTTATGTGTTAAGTGTGACTGAAGTTTTGCGCCAACGTTATCCGAAGGCCAAGATTAATGTCGATATCGAAGATATTTACAGCAATATTTCCGGCGGTTTGGGTGAAGATCGCTTGCCGATTGATTTGATGTATGAAGCTTTGAAGGAACTTAACATCGAACCGCGTACGGTAGCGATGAGAGGTGGTACCGATGGCTCTGCTTTAACGGCTCGAGGTTTAGTGACGCCTAATTACTTTACGGGCGCTCACAATGCTCACGGCTATGCGGAATTTTTGCCCGTTGATAGCTTTGTGGCTTCGTTGAATATGACCTTAAAGATCATTGAACTTTTGGTTCGTAAGGCTTCTTAAGAAAGTTGATTGACAAAAATCGGCTCCGAAATTTAATTTCGGAGCCGAAGTTGTGTGCGCACGACATGTGCGCTGTTCTAGCGGGTGCAAGTCCCGTGGTCGGGC
>CAJLGW010000057.1 GCA_905206345.1 uncultured Sutterella sp.
GAAAAAAAAAACTGGCTCGCAACGAGCTTTTTTAGGATTTTTTAGAAATCCCCTTGACTGATTTTTGTGGGTTGAGTGAAGGGAAAATCCTGCAAAAATTCGAGTACTTTTGCGAAATTGCATAAAAAATTCGCCCGTTTTGAGAAATTGATACTTTTTTTGGGTGGTTGCGTACTTTTTTTCGTGATTTTTGAAGAATTGATAGAAAAATTTTTAAATCGTTTATTTCATAAAAAAACGCTGAGTTCATGATGATTGAAAACTCAGCGTTTTTAATTTTTTGAACTTTAAATTTCAATCACGTAAGGCGTGTGATCACTCGGTTTTTCCCATTTACGGGGCGCTTTATCGATTTGAGCACTTTTCACTTTTGTCTTTAAAGCGTCGCTTACCAAAATATGGTCAATGCGCATCCCGTGATTCTTTTGGAAACCTAACATTCGATAGTCCCACCAAGAGTAAAGTCCTTCGGGTTGCTCGAAAAGTCGGAAAGAGTCACTTAAACCCAAATGAAGCAAACCTTGAAAGGCAGCGCGCTCTGCCGGAGAGACTAAGATGTTGCCTTCCCAAGCTTTGGGGTTCCAGACGTCTCGATCGTCAGGGGCGATGTTGTAGTCACCTAAAAGAGCAAGTTGAGGGTGTTTGCCAAGTTCCTCTTTAACAAACGATTGAAGTTTGGCAAGCCACGCAAGTTTATAAGCGTATTTGTCGCAACCGACTTCGGCACCGTTGGGGAAATAACCGCAAATCGTACGAATGGCTCCTGCTTCGGTTTCAAAGGTACCGGCAACAAGGCGCTTTTGTTCGTCAGTGAAATCGGGAAGATTGATTTGAATGTCGGCGGGTGCTTCAACGGTATCTTGACGATAGAGAATCGCAACACCGTTATACGTTTTTTGTCCAGCAAAGACGGCACCGTAACCCATCATGGCGAGTTCATTAACGGGGAAAACATCATCGGTGATTTTGAGTTCTTGCAAACACAAAATGTCCGTTTGCGAGGTTTCTAACCATTGCATGACGTGCGGGAGACGCACTTTCAATGAGTTCACGTTCCAAGTGGCAAGTTTCATGATATTTTGCCTTTTTTCTCGTTTTTACTTTCGAACTACTTTGCTTCTTTAATGCCGGAATGACGCAATAGAGCATCAATTTGCGGCGCGCGACCACGGAAGGCAACAAAGGAATCAAGGGCCGGACGAGAGCTCCCAACAGAGAGCACTTCATCGAGCCACTTTTTACCCGTTGGGGGATTTAGTACACCGGTTTCTTCAAATAAAGAGAAAGCATCGGCACTCATCACTTCTGCCCATTTGTAGCTATAGTAACCGGCAGCATAACCGCCCGCAAAGATGTGGCTAAAGGAATTGGGGAAGCGATTGTATTCCGGTTGCTTGGTAACGGCGACATTGTCACGAACGTGTTTGAGCAACGCTTGAATACTGTCTTTTTGTGCATCAAATTCGGTATGCAAAAGCATATCGAATAAACCAAATTCCAATTGACGTACCATGGCCATGGCGCTTTGGAAGTTCTTCGCTGCAATCATCTTGTCATAGAGTTCACGAGGCAAGGGACGACCTGTTTGAACATGAGCGGTTAAGTTTTGAAGCACCGTCCAATCCCAAGCAAAGTTTTCCATGAATTGGCTCGGACACTCAACAGCATCCCATTCAACGCCGTTAATACCGCTTGCGGCAGAATCTTCAACGCGCGTGAGCATGTGATGTAAACCGTGACCGAATTCGTGGAAAAGCGTTAAAACGTCATCGTGCGTTAAAAGTGCGGGTTTGTCGCCTACGGGCTTGGCGAAGTTGCAAACAAGGTAGGCGATCGGTGTTTGAAGGACGCCCTTTTCACGATGGCGCGTACGGTCATTGTCCATCCAAGCGCCACCGCGTTTGCTCGGGCGAGCATAAAGATCCATGTAAAACTGAGCAATCTTTTCGCCTTGTGCATTCACAATCTTGAAGAACTTGACATCCGGATGCCAGACGCTTGCTTGATCTTCTTCGATGCGGATACCGAAAAGGGTATGCACTAAACCAAAAAGACCTTTAAAGACAGCGGGGAGGGTGAAGTATTGCTTTACTTCTTGGTCAGAGAAGGCGTAGCGTTCTTCGCGAAGCTTTTCACTTGCATAGGGCAAATCCCAGCTTTGAGGATCGTCAATGCCAAGTTTTTCTTTAGCAAAGGCTTTCACTTCATCCATATCAGCGTGCGCTTGCGGTAAAGAGCGACGGGCAAGGTCAGATAAGAAATCAACGACTTCTTTAGGGGACTTTGCCATTTTGGTCGCAAGCGAGACTTCACCGTAGTTTTGATAACCCAAAAGACGACTTTCTTCACTGCGAAGTTGAAGAATCTTCGTCATGACGTCGTTATTGTTAAATTTGCCATCAAAGTCGAGTTCCGAGGCGCGCGTGACATAAGCGTGATAAAGCGTTTCTCGAAGTTGACGATTTTGGGCGTATTGAAGAACGGCCAAGTAATGCGGTACTTGAAGAGTGATTTTGTAGCCTTCACGGTTTTCGCTTTGAGCGGTTTCTTTAAAAGAAGCAATATCGTCTTCAGGGATGCCTTCCAAGTCTTTTTTGTCTTCGACTAATAAGCCGTAGGCATTGGTAGCGTCTAACAGATTTTCAGAGAACTTTTGACTCGTTTGTGCCAAGGTTTCTTTAACGGTTTTGAGTTCCGCTTTTTCTTTTTCCGGCAAGAAAGCCCCCGCTAACTTAAAGTCAATCAACTCTTCATTGATGATGCGTTGGCGCGTGGGCGTAAGTTTCGCAAAATTAGGAGATGCTTTAATCGCTTTGTATTTTTCCGACAACGCGCTTTGCGACAGACCAATCCAAAATTGTGTGACAACGGGCAATGTTTCGTTATAAGCTTCGCGAAGCTCAGGCGTATCCACAACACTCATTAAATGAGCAACAACGCCCCAAGCGCGAGAAAGGGCCAAGGTCTTTTCTTCTAAGGGTTCGATCACGTCTTCCCATGTGGCGGGTGTCTCAGAAAGCGTGACTTTATCAAGTGCGGTTTGAGCTTCAGCAATGAGTGTTTTCATGCCAGGCATCACGTGCTCGGGGCGAACGGAAGCAAAATCCACAAGATCGGTAATATTTAATAACGGATTGGTCATAACAATTTCCTCAAATAATTCCTCAATGATAATCAAAGACCGTTAAAATTAAAGTTTTAAAACGTTAAATTCTATTATCGAATTCAGGCTTTTCAATGCAACCTCAGTTTGTTCACCTCAGAATGCACTCGGAGTTCTCCGTCACGGACAGTACCGTGCGATTGGACTCTGCCATTAAAGCCGTTAAGGAGCAAGGCGTGGGCGCCTTGGGCTTAACGGACTTCAATAATATTTTCGGCGGTTTGATTTTCTACACGCACGCTCGTAAAGCGGGCTTAAAACCGATTTTGGGGTGTGATCTTGTTATTGAAAACGAAGCCGATCGTGATAAGCCGTTTCGTTTAGCAGTTTTGTGTCAAAACAAAACGGGGTATTTAACGCTTTGTGAACTTTTATCTCGAGCATGGTTAAAAAACCAATACATGGGTAGAGGCGAAACGAAACTTCAATGGTTGCTTGAAAGTAACGAGGGTTTAATCATTACCTCAGGTGGCCCAGAAGGACAACTCGCAACGCTTTTATTGTCAGAAAAGCAAGATGAGGCCTATGCGTTAGCGCAACAGATGAAGACGGCTTGGGGTGATCGCTTCTATTTGGAACTTCAACGTGCCGGACGCCCTCATGATGAAGCCACTGTCCGCCACTTTGTGACGTTAGCGGAAAAGTTTGATATTCCGATTATCGCCACGCACCCCGTTCAGTTTTTAAAACCGGAAGACTTCAATGCCCATGAAATTCGTGTGTGCATTGCGCGCGGTGAAGTGTTGGCCGATAAGAATCGCACGAAAGACTACACGAAAGAGCAGTACTTAAAGAGCCCTGAAGAGATGATTGATCTCTTCTCAGATATTCCTGCTGCGATTGCCAATACCGTGGAAGTTGCCAAGCGCTGTAACTTAGAAAATGTTTTAAGTAAGCCGCAGTTGCCGCTCTTCCCAACGCCTGATGGCATGTCCTTAGACGACTACATTGATCAGCTCTCGCACGAGGGTTTAGAGGCGCGTTTAGCCTTTTTATATCCCGATGAAGCCGAGCGCGATAAAGAACGTCCCAGATATTTAGAGCGTTTGCACTTTGAATTGGATATCATCAAGCGCATGGGTTTCCCCGGTTACTTCTTGATCGTGCAGGACTTTATTAACTGGTCCAAGCAAAACGGTGTGGCCGTGGGGCCGGGCCGTGGTTCCGGTGCAGGGAGCTTAGTGGCTTACTCACTTCGTATTACGGACATGGATCCGTTGAAGTATGACTTACTTTTCGAACGTTTCTTAAATCCGGAACGTGTCTCCATGCCTGACTTCGATATTGACTTCTGTCAGTACAACCGTCAGCGCACGATTAACTACGTGAAAGAGCGCTATGGCGATGATGCCGTAAGCCAAATTGCCACGTTCGGCACGATGGGTGCCAAGGGCGTTGTGCGTGATGTGGGTCGTGTTTTGGGCATGGGTTATGGTCTGTGTGACCAAGTCTCTCGTTTAATTCCTGCGATTCCTGGAAAGAACGTTTCTTTAGCGGACGCCGTTGAAACGGTGCCTGACTTAAAGGAACTCATTGAGCGTGATGAAAGCGTGAAGATGCTCGTTAACCAAGCGCTTCCCTTAGAAGGCTTGGTAAGAAACTTAGGCATGCACGCAGGGGGCGTTTTGATTGCGCCTGGGAAGTTAACAGACTTCTGCCCATTGTATTCGGCGGACGAAAATCCCGACAACGTCATCAGTCAGTTTGATAAAAAAGACGTTGAAAACGTCGGCTTGGTGAAGTTCGACTTTTTGGGGTTGACGACTTTAACGATTTTGGAATTTGCCATGCGTTTTATCCGCATGTTGGATCCGAAAAATACGTTAAAGCTCGAAGAAATCCCGATTGACGATAAACCGACGTACGAGCTTTTCCAAAAGGGTAATACCGCTGCTGTTTTCCAGTTTGAATCCGATGGGATGAGAACGCTATTGAAAAACGCACGTCCGGACCGTTTGGAAGACTTGATTGCTTTGAACGCTTTGTATCGCCCGGGTCCGATGGACTTGATTCCGGAATACATTGCCTGTAAGCACGGTGAAAAGGAAGTACATTACCCGGATCCTCGTTTGGAACCGGTGCTTTCTGAAACCTACGGCATCATGGTGTACCAGGAACAGGTGATGCGTGTGGCGCAGATCATTGGTGGCTACTCATTGGGCGGTGCAGACCTTTTGCGTCGTGCCATGGGTAAAAAGCAAGTCGATGAGATGAAACGTCAACGCGCTATTTTTGTGAAAGGCGCCGTTGAACGGGGAATGGAAGAAGATAAGGCCGGTGACCTCTTTGATTTGATGGAAAAGTTTGCGGGTTACGGCTTTAATAAATCTCATGCTTGTGCTTACGCTTATGTTGCTTATCAAACGGCTTACTTGAAGTGTCACTACCCGGCGCCTTTCTATGCCGCCAACATGTGTTTGGTGATGGATTCGGGTGAAAAGTTAAAGCATTTGATTGAAGACTGCTTTGCGAACAACATTTCCGTCTTGTCACCCGACATCAATCAGAGCGAATGGGAATTTGTGCCGACCGCTTTTGATGAAATCCGCTATGGTCTTGGGGGCATTAAGGGTGTGCCAAAAGACACGGCTGAAGCGATTGTCAAGGAACGTAAAGCCAATGGCCCCTTTAAAGACCTCTATGACTTTGTTAAGCGTGTGGATCGCTCTTTCTTCTCCAAGCGCACGTTGCACAGTTTCATTTGCGCGGGCGTCTTTGATTCGCTAGAACCCAATCGTGCAAAGTTAGCTGCGAACGTCGATAACGCCTTGGCGTTGGGTGAAAGTGAATCGTCTAACGAAGGTCAATCGAGTTTATTTGGGGACGTGATTGAAGACGTGTTGCCTGATTACATCGAAGCGCAACCTTGGAGTCCTTTTAAGGTCCTCAAAGGCGAGCGCGATGTGATGGGTTGCGTTTTCCGGGGTCACTTCTATGGGGCTTTTGAAGAAGAGGCCTCGAAAGAAAAACCGACACCGCTGGTCAATTTGCGCCCTCAACAACGAGATGTGAAGCGCAGGGGGCCGAGCGTGTTAGCGGCGGGTGTTGCGTCCAATATTAAGTCAACGTTTAATAAAGAAGGACGATTGATGGGGAGCTTTTGGCTTGATGATGGGACAAAGACGATTTCTGTCAATTGCTTTGGGGACGATTGGAAGATTTTCCGCAATTACGTGAAAACGGATGAGTTGGTGTACGTTAAGGGCCAAGTAAGAGAAGATAAATTCTCACCCTCTGGCGTCTCGATTACGGCACGCCTGATCACGGCCCCGGCGAATTTAAATGCCAAGTCGCATGTGACGGTAGCCATTGACGTTGAGGATATGAACTTTGACTTTGAAGTCTTAAAGACGTTCTTAGGAGAATTTGCGGCAACGTCGTCGGATTGCGCTTGTCGTGTGGCCATTCGTGTAAAAAAGGGTGATCAGATGGGATCCTTCTTGTTGCCGCACGAAATGGACGTTGAGGTGAACCAGGCGTTTATGGATGCCGCTCGGGAAATTGAAGGGATTTCCGTGAGTTTGGTGGAAAAGAAGAAGTAAAGCGACAAAGTGTAGATAACGCTTTATGATTGGACAAAATAACGAGTTATTCGGAGAAACCGGATGGGTTTGAAAGAGATACTAGAGAAATCAATAGACAAGAATGTCTTGAGATTTTTGAGTTATATGAAAAAAGAAAAGGGAAAGATGGTGCTAGCCCTTTTCTTTATGGTGTTGTCTGGGCTGTCTTCTTCACTGGTAGCATCTTTATTGGGAAAATTAACGGATTTAGGGTTTTACGAAAGGGAAAGCTGGGTACTTTATGCTGCTCCATTGGCTCTGATAGGTGTTGCCATTATGCATGGTGGCAGTATGTTTGGCAGTGGCTATTTGTTGGCTAAAGTCAGTCAGAATACTTTAGCGACTATCCGCTCTGAGATGTTTTCGAACATGCTTCGCTGGCCGACGGCGAACTATATTAAAAACAATAGTGGTTTACTGTCTACAAAGTTCATTCTTGAAGCAAATGCAATGTTGACCAATACGGCTCAATCGGCGGTACGCCTTATCCGAGACGTGATTCAAGTGATAGCTTTGGTTGCGACATTGGTTTATCACAATTGGCAATTGTCATTGATCGTTTTGGTGCTTGGACCTGCGATTTATTGGGTTTTAAAGAAAATTGCACAATTGATGAAAGATGTGATGGCCAGTTGTCAACGTTCAATTGCCTTTTTGATGACCGATGCGCAAGAAGGATACCATGCACAAAGGTTAATTAAGCTTTATAACAATTACGATGGAGCCAATCGGAAGTTTAAAGAACTCAATAACATCATCAAGAAATTAGCTCTAAAGATGATTGCGATTGGTTCTCTAGGGGTACCCATTACGCAAGTGATTGCTATGTTAGCAGTGGCCGGTGTAATGACCGTTGCATTGATTCAGGCTCAAGCGGGTCAAATTACCTTTGGTGGTTTTATTACCTTTTTAACTGCAATGCTTTTGCTGATTCCTCCTATTCGTAATATTGCTCAAATGAATACCGTTCTTGTTGCGATGTCAATTGCAACTGGCAGTATTTTTGAAATGGTAGATTCAGAGAAAGAGAGCGATAGTGGTGAGATTACAGTGGAAAAAATTAAAGGTCATATTGAATTTGAAAATGTGTCTCTAATTTATCCGGGCCGTGATACACCGGCTGTGGATCATTTCAATTTAAAAGTTCAGGCAGGTGAACATATTGCCTTGGTTGGTGCTTCCGGTTCCGGAAAAACAACGCTTATTAATCTTATTCCTCGTTTCTGGGAACCTACCGATGGACGTATTTTGATTGATGGTACTGACTACAAGTACTTGACGCTCACATCACTTCGAAATTCCATTGCTATAGTGTCACAAACCATTTTTTTATTTGATAAATCAATTCGATATAACCTGACTTATGGTTTAAAGGATGTTTCAGAGGAGCGCATCGCAAAAGCGATTGAAATGGCGGCTTTGACAGACTTTATTGCGTCTTTGCCTGAAGGACTCGAGACGGTGGTAGGAGAAGGTGGCAGTAAACTCTCCGGAGGTCAAAAGCAACGTTTGGGTATTGCTCGAGCTCTTTTGAAAGACGCTCCGATTTTAATCATGGATGAAGCAACGAGTGCCTTGGATAGTGAAAGTGAGCACCACATTCAAACGGCTTTAGAAAAATTAATGAAGGGGCGCACTTGTTTTACGGTGGCGCATCGCCTCTCAACCATTCAGAATGCAGATCGAATTGTTGTGATGGATACAGGGCACATCCGAGAAATCGGTAAGCACAGTGATTTAATGGAAAAAGATGGTGTTTATGCAAAACTCGTTAAATTGCAAACATTAGCTAAGAGTGGGGGCGATAATGAGTAAAAAACAATGGATAAGTCCTTTGTTGGTGAGACTTTTTAAGTACATTACACCCTATTGTGGTTTGCTTTTTTTAGCTGGTATCTGCCTGGTCGTTACTGCAGGAACGTCTTCAGTCATCGCTACACTATTAGGGAAATTAACAGATTTAGGGTTTTACCAAAAAGAAGGGTGGGTTGTGTTGGCGGCTCCGGCAGCTTTGATTGGAATTTCTTTAATTTTTGGTTTGAGCAATTATTTGAGTAGTTATCTTTTGGGTCTTGCCAGTCAAAAAGCTCTGATTCAGATTCGAACGGAGATGTTTAATAACCTTATTCGTTGGCCTGCTCATCAGTATCAAGAGTATACGAGTGCTCAAATTGGAACGAAATTCATGAACGAGGCCAATCAAGCTTTAGGGTCTGTGACACAATCTTGTGTGATGATTGTTAAAGATAGTTTGCAGGTGGTTGGGCTTGTGGGCGTTTTGATTTACTACAACTGGCAGCTATCTTTAGTGATGTTGGTGATGGCACCGCTTTTTGTCGCAGTTTTGAAATACATATCAAAACGCTCTAGACGTATTGTGTCAGTCAATCAAAAGACATTGGGTACGTTTATAGGAACGATTCAAGATGCCTTTAATGCACAAACGTTGATTAAGACCAATGGAACGTATACGTTAGAGCAACAAAAGTTTGACAATGTCAATGACATTGTGCGTGCGCAACAACTTCATTTAATGAAACTGAAAACGTCTGCAACGCCGATGACTCAGGTGATCTCCATGATCGGTGTTGCCGTTGTTGTTGCTGTTGCTTTGTTTGAAGCGCAACAAGGTTTGATTACAGTTGGTGAATTTATCACTTTCTTGTCGGCCATGCTTTTGATGAGAGCACCGTTAAATCACCTTTCGGGTCTTAACGCTACGTTTGCGACGATGGATGCTGCGGCTGAAAGCATTTTCCAAATGATGGATAAGGATGTTGAAGAAGAAACTGGGACAAAGACGATCGAGAACTGTCAAGGTGCAGTGGTGTTTGATCATGTGACGTTGCGTTACCCTGAAACGACAAAAGATGCGGTGTCAGATTTTTGTCTTGATGTGAAACCAGGTGAACACATTGCTTTAGTGGGTGCATCGGGATCTGGCAAGAGCTCCATTATTAATATGATTCCGAGATTTTGGGAACCGACTTCTGGGAAGATTTTGGTCGATGGTGTTGACTACAGAGAGTTCACGAGAGCCTCATTGCGAGATCAAATTGCTGTTGTAACGCAAAGCGTTTATTTGTTTGATGACACGATTCGAGCTAATTTAACCTATGGTTTAGAAAATATTCCTGAAGAACAAATTCACGAAGCCCTTGAAGCTGCCGCTCTAACTGATGTCATTGCTACTTTACCGCAAGGATTGGAGACTCGAGTAGGGGAAGGTGGTAATCAACTTTCGGGCGGTCAAAAGCAGCGTATTTCAATTGCTCAAGCAATTTTGAAGAACGCCAAGATTTTGATTTTGGATGAAGCGACAAGTGCGCTTGATAGTGAAAGTGAGCATCACATTAAACTTGCATTAGAAAAGCTCTGTGAAGGCAAGACAACATTTACAGTGGCTCATCGTCTGTCAACGATTGAGTCTGCCGATAAGATTGTTGTGATGGAAGAAGGACATATTTTGGAAACAGGGACTCACAAAGAGTTGCTCGAACGTGATGGGAAATATGCTCAACTTGTGAGGTTGCAGACTTTTGAAAAAAACGCTTAACAAATATGAATAGGTATTATTGTAGAAATTGAAGATTTGCGATAATACTGTGCAATTTGGTACTTACAACGGATTTTACAATGTCAAAGATTAGTGGATTGGTCATTACCTTTAATGAAGAGCACAACATTAAAGACTGCGTTCTTTCACTATTAACCGTCTGTGATGATGTTGTGGTCGTGGATTCTTGTTCTACTGATAAAACTGTCGATATCGCCCGCTCATTGGGTGCCACCGTTTTAGTTCAGCCGTTTTTAGGTGACGGACCTCAACGCATCCATGGTTTACCCCATTGCAAGCATGATTGGGTTCTTAATCTCGATGCCGACGAACGTTTGGAAGAGGATTGCATCCAGGCTATTCAGTCTTTAAAGTTTGGGAACGATGGTATTGATGTTTATGAGTTCAAACGCAATAACTTCATCGGTACGCATATTACCCATCACGCCGGACAATACCCCGACTACGTGGCTCGTTTGTTCAATCAAAAGACGGCCAATTTCTCACCGGTACGAGCCCATACTCGCGTGAAAGGCACAAAGCACAAGCTTCTTGGGTGCCATATCAAACACTTCTCTTATAAGAATTGGAGTGATCTTTTCACTCGACAATGTAAATACGCCACATGGGGCGCTGAAGAATTAGCCAAGCGAAATAAAAATCTCTCTGCGTTTTCTCCTGTCACGCATGGCTTTTGGTCATTCTTCCGACACTACTTCCTCAAGTGCGGATATTTGGCGGGACTCGATGGCCTAACGATTTCTGTGGCGAAGGCCATTGGTGCATACCTCAAATATGCTCATGCAATCGAATTAATGAGAGATCAGGAAAAGGCTTAGTAATGGCATTGCAAACCTATTTAATCAATTTAAAGCATTCAGAAGACCGTTTAAAGGTCATGGATGGCTTTTTAAATCACTTCGGTATCCAGTATGAACGAGTCGAAGCTGTAGACGCTCAGACGCTCTCAGAAGAGGTCTATGAGACTGTTACGGCCCCCAATATTGAATATCCGCATCATTTAAGACCTGGCGAAGTTGCTTGCTTCATGAGCCATCGTGCTTGTTGGCAAAAGCTAGTTGATTCGGATAATGATTGGGCTTTGATTTTTGAAGATCACTGTGATTTCTCAACGTTAGCTGACAGATATTTAAAATCAACCGATTGGATTCCTCAAGAATGCGAGCTCATCCAGCTTAATTATTCCAATAGACCGATTTACTCTAACCGTCAAATCAAACTTCAAGATGGTAATGTCTTAGCTTGTCTTTCGTGTTCTTCTCCTGTTGGCACCTCTGCGTATTTTATTTCGCGCAAAGCAGCCAAGATTGCTCTTGAAGAATCTCAAACTATTGACTCCCCCGTTGATAATTTCTTATTTGGGGCTTGGTCTAACTATTCCCCCAAAATACCCTGTTGGAGAATGCTTGGTTCTGTCGTAAAACGTGCAGAAAATACCGTGACAACCATTTCTGGCCGCGGAAACAAAAACAGGGTTAGAAATATTGAAAGACTTCACCCAAAGCGATTAATTCGCAAGCTTGAAATGAAAATTCACCGAGCTTTCTTAAAGAAGATTTATCAGTATTGGCTCTGCGATTAATTTCTTGATTTGAGAATCAAAATGCAACGTTGTCACCAAACAATATCCCATCGGAATATTCGATTGTCTCTCTTTTATATGGAATATCGAAAATTTATTCCCAAAGGGTTACGGCCGTTTATTGAGCAAAAAATTGTTTATGGAATTTCACCTAATGCGTACGACTTCTATATGTCTTTAGGTGAACATTGCCTACCTGCGACAACACTGAGACAAGTCAATTTACGCAAATTCGCGGGACCTTTTGATTGGATTGCCAAAAGCGACTTTCCCGATAGAGTCTCTCGAATAGAATCCGATTTTAAGGATGTTTTAAATTACGAGGATCTCGTTTTTAGCGTTGATCAAAAAACCGATCTAAGACACAATGCGTGTTCTGTCAAAAACTCACGTACAGGATACACGTATCCTCATGATTTCCGAGATGACTCACAAGAGTGCTATTTGAAGCAGAAAGCAAAATATCAAAGACGCCAAGAGCGTATGTTTGCCTTATCACACGGTGCGAACGGCTTGTTTCTTTATTCTGATTTAGGTTCCGGATATCAATATTCAAATTATTCTCAAAAGGTTGATGAATATTTTGCCCTGATGGAGCGTCTTCGTAAAAAAACTCCAACTGCGAAAATTTTCATTGATTTTAGCTGTAAAAGCAGACCAGGATATGACCGCTGATTTTGTTGATTTGTACGAAAAAGATTCGATGAGATTATTGATTCAAGCTGTCCCTAACAAATATCTACAAGAGAAATATGACATGTTTGATTGGCCAAGTGTCTATCTTAAAAGAGCTTTAAGAGTAGCCACAGATATTGAATTATTGTTGTAATTCAAAATTCGGAGTAAAAAATGATCAATCCTCTCGTTTCGATTATTGTTCCAGTCTATAACGTTGAAAAGTACTTGGCTGAATGCTTGGATAGCCTTGTTAACCAAACGTATTCGAATATCAAAATTATCTGCATTGACGATGGATCAACGGACAATTCTCCCAAGATTCTTGATCAGTACAAAAAACGCTATTCAAAAATCAAAACAATTACAACCGAAAATCGAGGACAGGCTGCTGCCCGAAATCTTGGCTTAAAAGAAGCCTCTGGAGACTTTATTATGTTTGTGGATAGCGATGATTGGATTGCTGTCGATGCCATTGAGACGGCCTTCAATAAAGGCTTCTTTGACAATGTTAAGGTTGATGCTGTTTGCTTCGGCCTCCAACAAGTGAAAAACGGCATTAAGAGTCCACACCGCGAGTATTCATTTGAAGGTGTTCAGCTTGTTGACGAAGTGTTAGCACTAAAGGTTAGCCCAGAACCTGTTGCTAAACTGTACCGTTCTTCATTCCTTCACCAAAACAAGATTACTTTCCCTGAAGGTCTATGGTACGAGGACGTGACTTTTTATTGGCACTGTATTTCGTGTGTTAATGAAATTGGTCTTATGAAAGAGGTGTATTACAACTATCGAAAAAGAGATGACTCAACAATGGGCAATTCGGAGAAAAAAACTCTGGGCATGGCTATTCATCACCTGTATAACTTAGAAGTCATCCACCAAATCTGGTCAGAGAATAAATACTTAGAAAAGCACCCGACGTTATTCGATCATATTTTCGAATTGTATGTCCAACAGGCTTTCAAATTTTTGCGTGATGAAGACCGGAAAGATTTCACTGAAAAACTAAAATCTCTAACTGGCATTTTGGGGATTCAGCCCCAAAGGTTCTCATTGACTTATGATTTAATCAATAACAATCGCATCATGCCCTTTAAATATAAATGGGCTCGATCTATTAGAAAGAAGCTTCTCAAACTATAGTCTTTAAAAAGCGAAACTCCAGTTAGCCATATGGATTCTTTTGGGAGTTGATTTGTGCCAATTTCAATTATAACCAATTGAATCCATTCTCTTTTTATGCCTTTCTAATTTTTAGAGTCCCCTTAATGTGTTCATAGAACAAATAAAGGTAACTTCTAAAAATTAGTTTTCGTGATCTGATTTTAAACAAACAGGATCACG
>CAJLGW010000058.1 GCA_905206345.1 uncultured Sutterella sp.
AAATTACTGACTTTGTCAACTTATTTATCAATTTCACACGTTTTCGTGATGAACCATTGTGCCACTTTTGGGCAAGTTCATGGGCTTTTATGTTAGTCAGATGTCTTAGTTCAACGCATTGTTGTTTTTTAACAACCAACTCACCGTCCACCCAAACATGAGTGATGTCCTCGCGTCCTGCACTATAGAGCAGTTGCGTGTGTGCGTCAAAAACAGGGACGGTATTAACGCCCGCTAAGTCAATGGCAATGATGTCAGCGTCCTTGCCGGCTTCTAGTGACCCGATGCGATCGTCCCAGCCAATGGCCTTGGCACCACCCATCGTAGCGGCGTAGAGCAAATCTTCCACCTTCATGCTCGTGGGTTCGCCCGAGACGGCTTTACCGAGCATGGCAGCCAATCGCGTTTCACCCAACAAATCCAACTTGTCGTTACTGGCGACGCTATCGGTACCGATCGCGATGTTGATGCCCAAATCCATCATGTGTGCGATGGGCGAAAAACCACTGGCTAACTTCAAGTTCGAGCACGGGCAGTGACAGACGCTGGCCCCCGCCTTAGCCAAAAGCTGCATTTCATTTTCATCAGGATGAACGGTATGCACGGAGACCAAGCGGTCAGATAAAAAGCCCAATTTCTGCAAGCGTTCAACAGGACGCATGCCGTACTCTTTCATGGACGTTTCGATTTCACTTTGCGTTTCATCAATGTGCATGTGAATTTTCGTATCGTACTGATCGGCTAAGTCACGGCAACGGATGAGCGTTGCATCATCGACGGTGTAGGGGGCGTGAGGGCCAACCGAGACGCGAGTCTTTTGATGGCCTTGGAATTGTTCTAAAACTTCTTTAGCGCGGGCGTAATATTCATCCGCATCTTTAGCCATTGCAGACGGGAAACCGATAAAGAAGGCGGAAACCGTGCATTTCATGCCGGCATCATTGAGGCCACGAGCGACATCGGCGGGGAAGAAATAGTGATCGTTGGTGCAGGTGATGCCCGATCGCAACATTTCTTCGCCGGCCAACAATGAGCCTTCGTAGCAAAATTCTGGGCTCATGAGTTTGCCCTCTGCCGGCCAAATCTTGGTTGTCAACCAATCCATCAACGGAAGGTCAGCACCCATGCCACGCAAAATATTCATCGGAGCGTGAGAGTGGGCGTTGATTAACCCCGGTAACACAATTTGGTTGGGTAAGTTGTAAACCGTTTGGGCTTCAACGTCGGCTGTTTCAGCAGTCGGCACGACCGCCACAACTTTGCCTTCATCAATCAAAACGGAGTGTTGCGCTAAAACAGCGCCTTTCGGTGCCATGGGCATAACCCAACCGGCGTGAATCAGGGTTTGGACTCGCATGCTAAACCTCTTTAAATAATGACTCTGAGATTGTATCAAGCTCAGGCACTGTCGTACCGTTTTGTTGGACTTGAGGGACTTTTTTGAAGAAAAATGCGTAAAAGTCTCCGAAACTTTTAAGTTGTATCGAAAAGTATCTTTCTAACTCATTGTTTTTTAAGGTGGAAATGATGAGTTTTGATGGGGATTTTTTCGGTCAATTTCTGATAAAATCAACAGGTTATATTTCTATTAAACGGGAAACTCATCAATGTCGGATAACGAAGATATCAAAAACGAAGATACGTTGATTGAAGAGGAAGAACAAACGGAAGGTTCTGAGATCGGCTCCATGGTCGATATTGCTCAGGAGCTTTTGCCGGTTTCGCTTGAAACCGAAATGAAGCGCGCTTATCTTGACTATGCGATGAGTGTGATTGTTGGTCGTGCATTGCCTGACGTTCGTGACGGCTTAAAGCCTGTACACCGTCGTGTGCTCTACGCCATGGAACAAATGGGCAACACCTATAACCGCCCGACCAAGAAGTCGGCTCGTGTGGTTGGGGACGTGATCGGTAAATATCACCCGCACGGTGACTTCGCTGCTTACGAAACGATCGTTCGTATGGCTCAGCCCTTCTCCCTTCGTTACCCCTTGGTTTACGGTCAAGGTAACTTCGGTAGCTTGGACGGTGACTCCGCCGCTGCCATGCGTTACACGGAAGTGAAGTTGCAGAAGTTGGCCGGTGAAATGTTGGCCGACATCCGTCGCGGTACGGTGGACTTTGTTCCTAACTATGACAACTCCGAAAAAGAACCGACGGTGTTGCCAACACGCTTACCTCACTTGTTGATTAACGGCAGCGCCGGTATTGCTGTGGGGATGGCAACGAACATTCCGCCACACAACTTGGGTGAAACGGTTGATGCTTGCGTGCATTTATTGAATAACCCGCAAGCCACGATTGACGATTTGATCAAATTTATGCCGGCCCCGGACTTTCCTACCGGCGGCATCATCTTTGGTTTAAAGGGTGTCGTTGACGGTTATCGCACGGGTCGCGGTCGTGTGGTGATGCGCGCCAAGACTCACTATGAAGAGTACGACAAGGGTCGTCGCACGCGTATCGTTGTGGACGAAATTCCGTATCAAGTCAATAAGAAAGTGCTCGTTGAGAGCATCGCTCACTTAATTAACGAAAAGCGCATTGAAGGCATTTCTGACTTACGTGACGAAACCGATAAAGACGGTGTTCGCGTGGTGATGGATTTGAAAGCCGGTGTTGTTGCCGATGTGGTTTTAAATAACCTCTACAAGATGACGCAGTTGCAAGACTCGTTCGGTATCAACATGGTTGCCTTGGTTGATGGTCAACCGCAGCTACTCAATTTAAAACAAATCATCGAGGCTTTCTTGATGCATCGCCGTGAAGTGATTACGCGTCGTTGCATCTTTGACTTGCGTGAAGCACGTGGCCGTTGCCACATCTTGGAAGGTTTGGCCGTTGCTTTAGCCAATATTGATGACTTCATTGAAATCATTCGTAATGCACCGACCCCTGAAGTGGCTAAGACGGGCTTAATGAGCCGCGGTTGGGGCTCTGCTTTTGTGACCGATCTTTTGTCTCGCGCCGGTGAAAACGTGGACGGCTTCCGTCCGGAAGGGTTGGACGCTCACTTCGGTATGCACATTGATGAACAACGTTACTACTTGAGTGAAACGCAGGCTGACAGCATTTTGCAAATGCGCTTGCAACGTTTGACGGGCCTTGAACAAGACAAGATTCTTCAAGAGTACAAGAACGTTACGCTCAACATTATCGATTTGTTGGACATTTTGGCCAACCCCGAACGCGTTCGTAAGATCATCGAAGACGATCTCTTGGAAATTAAGACCGAATACAACGATGATCGTCGCAGTGAAATCGACCCGGCGGGTGACCCCAACTTCGATCCGCGTGATTTGATCCCGCGTCGCGAAATGGTGGTGACTTTGACGCGTGACGGTTACATCAAGACGCAACAAGTGTCTGACTATCAAGCCCAACGTCGTGGCGGCCAAGGTAAGAAGGCTGCAACGATGAAGGAAGGTGATTTGATTGATCAGCTCTTTATCGCCAACTCTCACGATCGTATTTTGTGCTTTAGCAATTTTGGTCGTATGTACTGCTTGGATGTGTACTCTTTGCCTGAAGGCTCTCGTACTTCCAAGGGCCGTCCGATCATCAATTCCGTGCCTTTGAGCGAAGGCGAGCGCATCACGGTGGTCTTGCCGATCACGGACTTTGACGACAAGCACTATGTGTTTATGGCAACGGCCAACGGTGTGGTGAAAAAGACCCGCTTGATTGACTTTGCTAATGTTCGTCGCTCCGGTATCAATGCTGCTGGTTTAGATGATGGAGACCACCTAATTGGTGTAGCCATTACCGATGGCGAACACGATGTGATGCTCTTCTCGGATGCCGGTAAGTCGGTTCGCTTTGCCGAGTCTGACGTTCGTCCGATGGGTCGCAATGCTCGTGGCGTTCGTGGCATGATGTTAGAAGACGGTCAACAAGTCATTGCCATGTTGGTGGCTGAAGACGAAACGCAAACGGTGTTGACGGCAACGGAAAACGGTTTCGGTAAGCGCACCGACATCGCCGAATACACCCGTCACGGTCGTGGCACGAAGGGGATGATCGCTATCCAAACGAGCGAACGTAACGGTAAGGTCGTTGCAGCCACTTTGGTTCACGACACTGACGAAATCATGATGTTGACCCAAAAGGGCAAGATTGTGAGAACGTCGGTGAAGGATATCCGAGTGCTCAAGCGCGCTACGCAAGGTGTGACCTTGATTGCCTTGAAGGACGACAGTTTGGCCGCTATCTCTCGTATTGCCGAAGAGGACGTGGATGAAGAGGAAAAGGTGGAAGGAGCTCAAGAGGTAACGACTGAAGTCGCTACTCCTGAACAAACTCCTGAGATTCAAGAAGAAGCCGGTGACACCGCTTCTGAGTAAACGCGTATGACGCTTTATAACTTTGCCCCGGGGCCGTCGGTTTTGGCCCCGGCGGTAAAAGAAAAACTGGCTGCGATGGTATTGGATTGGGCTGACGGTTTGTCGTTGGCCGAATACCCCCATCGCAGTCCTGCATTTGAGGCACTTCTTGAGCAAACGCGCCAAGGGGTTCGTCGCCTTTTAAATATTAGTGAGGACTACGAAGTTCTCTTTTTAATGGGCGGAGCCAGACAGCAATTCGATTGGATTGCTCGTAACTTCTTAAAAAAGGGTGCGCTTTACTGGGTAAGCGGTCATTGGTCAAAAATGGCCGCCGAGATGGCAAAGCCCTTTGGTGAAGTAACGAGCCTTGAGACCATCAATGAAACAACCGATGCAACTCACGCCGATTATGCGTTTGTCTGCGTTAATGAAACGATTGATGGGATCGAATTTCATCATTTACCGAAACTTTCCGTTCCTTGGGTCGTGGATGCTTCGAGCAACATCTTTTCGCGTCCAATGGACATGACGGGCGTCGGTTTACTGATGGCCGGAGCTCAGAAAAATGCAGGCATTGCCGGTGTGACCATTGTTGTCATTCATAAAGACTTTTTAGCCAAGGCCGACGTGGGCGAAAAAGATCGCCTCTATTCTTATAAGGCTCATGCTCAAGCGGGCAGCATGTTGGTGACGCCACCGACCTTAGCCATCGGAGCGGTGAAGTGTGTGCTCGATTGGATTGAGGGCATGGGTGGCATTGAGGCGATGGAAAGAGTCAATTCTCAAAAAGCCACACTTATCTATAAGACGATTGATGAGAGTAACGGTTTTTATCGTCCTCGCGTTGAAGGGGAAAATCGCAGTCGCATGAATGTGGTGTTTGATTTACCCAATGAGACGCTATTAGAAGAATTCCTCAAGGGGGCTCAAGAGCGCGGTTTATTAAATCTTCGCGGTCACCGCAGTGCCGGTGGCATCCGAGCTTCGATTTATAATGCCATGCCGATCGAGGGGGTGAAGGCCTTGGTCGACTGGATGAACACATTTCAAACAAAATGGGCAGAACAATGACAGTAACTGTAATTACGATTGACGGACCGACGGCTTCTGGTAAAGGTACGGTGGCTTCTCGTGTGGCCGATGCATTGGGTTTTCACTATTTAGATAGTGGTGCCTTGTACCGTTTAACTGCCTATCGCGCTTTAAAACATAACGTTGCTTTAGATAATGCAACCGAAGTTGCCAAACTTGCCCTTGAAATGCAACCGATCTTTAAAGATGGTGAAATTTATTTAGATGGCGAGACGGTAACGAACGCCATTCGTCAAGAAGAAGTGGGAATTGCTGCTAGCAAAGTGGCGGCCCTGGGTGAGGTTCGTACGGCTTTGGTGAGCGTGCAAAAGCGCTCTGCCCAAGCGCCCGGCCTTGTCGCAGACGGCCGCGACATGGGTAGTGTGATCTTTCCTGAGGCGCCCTTAAAAGTCTTTTTAACGGCAAGCGCCGAGGCTCGAGCACAACGCCGATATAATCAGTTGAAACAAAAGGGAATTTCCGCTAATATTGACACCCTTACGCACGACTTGCGTGAACGCGACCGTCGAGATATGGAGCGCGCCGTGTGTCCTTTGGCACCCGCAGCCGATGCAAAGATTCTAGATTCCTCGAATTTGGGGATCGAAGAAACCGTGGCTCAAGTCCTTCAATGGTACAACGAGTCACAACAATAAGGCCTGAGAAATCAAGCCGATCGGTAACCCGACAATGGTGTCGGCCCGATTTTTTAACTAACCCAGCGAACTCTCAAATGCCAATATTTGAAGTACGCTGTTTTTATCTTAGAACATGTCTGAAAATTTAAATCAACCCGAGTCTTTTGCTCAGCTTTTTGAAGAAAGCTTAGCTCGTCAAGAAATGCGCCAAGGCGAAGTCATCACTGCTGAAGTGGTGCGCGTGGACTACAACTTCGTGGTCGTTAACGCTGGCTTGAAGTCTGAAGCCTATGTGCCCATCGAAGAATTCAAGGACGATCGTGGCGAAGTGTCCGTGAAGCCGGGTGACTTCGTGGCCGTTGCTATCGAACAAGTCGAAAACGGTTACGGTGATACGATTTTGTCTCGCGACAAGGCTAAGCGTCTTGCCGCTTGGATGAACCTTGAAAAGGCTCTCGAATCTGGCGAACTCGTTACGGGTACGATCACGGGTAAGGTCAAGGGCGGTTTGACCGTTATGACCAACGGCATCCGTGCTTTCTTGCCGGGCTCTTTGGTCGACACGCGTCCTGTTAAGGATACGACGCCGTACGAAGGCAAGACGATGGAATTCAAGGTCATCAAGCTCGACCGCAAGCGCAACAACGTTGTTGTGTCTCGTCGTGCTGTTGTTGAAGCTAGCATGGGCGAAGAACGTGCCAAGCTCATGGACACCTTGAAGGAAGGCGCCATCGTTAAGGGTATCGTCAAGAACATCACCGATTACGGTGCCTTCGTTGACTTGGGCGGTATCGATGGCTTGTTGCACATCACCGACCTCGCATGGCGTCGTGTTCGCCACCCGAGCGAAGTGGTTCAAGTCGGCCAAGAACTCGAAGCCAAGGTTCTCAAGTTCGATCAAGACAAGAACCGTGTTTCTTTGGGCTTGAAGCAATTGGGCGAAGATCCGTGGATCGGTATCGCTCGCCGTTATCCGAAGGGCACGCGTCTCTTCGGTAAGATCACCAACATCACCGATTACGGTTCTTTCGTTGAAATCGAAGCCGGTATCGAAGGTTTGGTGCACGTCTCCGAAATGGATTGGACCAACAAGAACGTTGATCCGAAGAAGGTTGTCCAATTGGGCGACGACGTGGAAGTGATGGTTTTGGAAATCGACGAAGAACGTCGTCGTATCTCCTTGGGCATGAAGCAATGCAAGCCGAATCCCTGGGAAGAATTCTCTCAAAGCCACAAGAAGGGTGACAAGGTCACGGGTCAAATCAAGTCCATCACGGACTTCGGTGTGTTCATCGGCTTGCCTGGTGGCATCGACGGTTTGGTTCACTTGTCTGACCTCTCTTGGACGGAATCCGGTGAAGAAGCCGTTCGCCAATACAAGAAGGGCGACGAATTGCAAGCCGTGGTTCTCTCCATCGACACGGAACGTGAACGCATCAGCTTGGGCGTTAAGCAATTGAGCGGCGACCCGTTCTCTAACTTCACGAGCACCCACGAAAAGGGTACGGTCGTGACGGGTACGGTCAAGAGCGTTGACGCTAAGGGCGCTGTGATCGATTTGGGCGACGAAACCGAAGGTTACTTGCGTGCCTCCGAAATCTCTTCTGAACGCGTGGAAGATGCCACGACGCAATTGAAGGAAGGTGATACGGTTACGGCTCAAATCATCAGCATTGATCGTAAGAACCGTAGCATCCAATTGTCTATTAAGGCTAAGGATGCCAACGAAGCTCGTCAAGCTTTGGATCGCATGAACCAAGACGCTGAAACGACCGCTGGTACGACCAACTTGGGCGCCTTGTTGAAGGCAAAGCTCGAACAAAAGTAATCGGAGAAGCATGGTGGATGCCATGACCAAATCCGAGCTGATTGAACGGCTCGCTAACCAAAATCCGCGTGTTACGGCACGCGACGTTGACGAAACCGTCAAGGCGGTCTTGGATGCAATGACGGCGGCTATGGCTGGCGGCAGTCGCATCGAGATCCGCGGGTTTGGCAGCTTCACGTTGAATCATCGCCCGAGTCGCGTCGGACGCAATCCGAAGAGCGGCGAAAGCGTGATGGTTCCTGAGAAGTTTGTGCCTCACTTTAAGGCGGGTAAGGAATTGCGCGAACGCGTTGATGCTGCATTGCAGGATCAATTAAGTAAGTAATTTCTTGCGTCGACAAGTACAAAGGGGACTTTAGGCAACTAAGGTCCCTTTTGTCGTCTTGGGCTCAAAAAAGTCTCCCTTTTCTTCAGTATTGGTAACAATTCCCTAAGAACAAAGCCTTAGAGAGGAGGGTTTTCTAAGGTGTTTGCCCCATTAGCCCCGATAAGTCTCACTCCTATAATAGAAGGAACCTCTTTTCTTTTTGTTAGAGACTTATTATGTATAACTTTCTTACCGCATTCGTCATCTGCGGTGGCGTCATCATCTTAGGTGAAGTCATCTCCACATTAACAAAGGCTTGGGTCCCATCAGTTTTCGCATCTGCCTGTATTTTGTTGGTGGGCTATTGGACTGTTTTGCCGTATGACTTGGTCAAGGACTCGTTCCTTGTGCCGTTTGGTTCCACCTTGGGTATTTTCCTTTTGATCGTCCACATGGGGACAGTGATCAGTTTGAAGACCTTGATAGAACAATGGCGTACCGTGACCATTTGTTTGGCAGGCTTGGTCGGCATGTGTTTGACCGTCTACTACCTTTGCCCCTTCTTCATGGATCATGCTTTGGTGATCAGCGGTTTGCCGCCGTTAACGGGTGGTGTGGTGGCTGCCACGATGATGCAAGCCGCTGCTGAAGCTCAAGGCCTCAAGACCGCAGCTGTGTTTGCTATTTCCATGTACTGTATTCAAGGCTTTGCCGGTTATCCGTTGACGGCCATTTGCATGAAGATGGAAGGTAAGCGCCTTTTGGCCGAATACCGTGGCGGTCAACGTGTGGACGCTGCTGAATTGGCTGCTGTGAAGTCTGTGACGGCTCTTCCCTCTAGCCGACGTCGTGGTCCTTTGGCTTTGCCCGATAGCTGGAACTCCCCGGTTGTGATCCTCACGAAGATGGGTATCGTGGCTTGGTTGGCCTTTATGACGGGTACGTGGACGGGCGTGAGCGGTGCTGTTTGGGCATTGCTCTACGGTGTGATTTTCTGCTCCTTGGGTTTCTTGGAAACGGATGTTTTGCACCGCGCTAACTCCTTTAACATCTTGATGTTTGCTTTGACGATGTTCGTCTTCCAAGGTTTGAAGGACTGCACGCCTGAAATGTTGTTGGGCATCATCACGCCGATGGTCATCATGATTGTGATCGGTGTGGCCGGCATGGCAATCTTCGCTTACGTGATTGCTAAGGTTTTGAAGCAATCCTTTGCTATGAGTTTTTCCAACTGCTTGACGGCACTCTACGGCTTCCCGTTTAACGCCATTATTACGGAATCGACCTGTAAGGTTATGGCTCAAACGAAGGAAGAAGAAGAATTCTTGATGAGTAAGATGTTCCCCTCGATGATCGTGGGTGGCTTCGTGACAGTGACGATTGCCTCTGTCGTGATTGCCGGTGTCTTCGTCAATCTCTTGTAATTGAACTCCTTAAGTCTCGCAGGTTGAAAGGCTTGCGAGATTTTTCTATGAACAGAGGTATTTGAAGTCAATAACCCCCGCCTGAAGGCGGAGGCTTGAAAAAGCCTTTATTGACTAGTCTCAGTGAGCTTTCTTTTGGGAAAGCGAACTACGTTGGTTTGGAATGTATAGGCACCGTGGGATGTTCATCCTAGTCCCACGCTCTGCGGTTTGTGTTTAAAAGCTCTAAGAGGTAGGAGCGGAGATGCAGACAAGAAACCCTTTCCAACATTGACGAAGGATGTCAACCGGCCTTCGGGCCGAGCAAGCGGAGCCTGCGGGTATCCGCAAAGGATATACTTTGAAAGTATTTGTTTTGAACATGCGAGGTCAGCCCTTGATGCCATGCTCGCCTGCAAAGGCGAGGCATCTGCTCAAGGCAGGCAAGGCCGTGGTGAGGCGTCGAACGCCGTTCACGATTCAACTTCGAATCGCTACAGGTGAAACGAAGCAGAGCGTGACGTTGGGCGTTGACGCCGGCACAAAGCATGTCGGCCTTTCCGCTACGACGGAAAAGGAAGAGGTCTTTGCGTCCGAAGTCGAACTTCGACAAGACATCACGGGGCTTCTGGCTGCTCGGCTCTCGCTGCGTCGTGAGCGCCGCCATCGCAAGACGCGCTACCGTGCACCGCGCTTTTTGAACCGTGTACGCTCGAAACACAAGGGATGGCTTGCCCCTTCCGTTGAAAACCGCATTCAGGCGCACATCTCGCGCATTGAAGCGGTGTGCCGAGTGCTGCCGATCACAAAGATCGTGATTGAAACCGCATCCTTCGACATTCAGAAAATCAAAAATCCCGAAGTCGAGGGCACGGACTATCAGCAGGGCGACCAGCTTGGATTCTGGAACGTGCGCGAGTACGTTCTTTTCCGAGACGGTCATGTCTGCCAGCACTGTCGAGGTCGATCCAAGGATCCGATCCTCAACGTGCATCATCTTGAGAGCCGCAAGACAGGTGGTGATGCGCCCAACAACCTGATCACGCTCTGCGAGACATGCCACAAGGCTTATCACGCAGGAAGGATCAAGTTGAAGGTCGGTCGCGGCACGTCGTTCAGGGCAGAAGCCTTCATGGGCATCATGCGTTGGACGCTACTTGACCGCGTTCGCAAGGCACATCCTGAACTGCCTGTCGAAAACACCTACGGCTATCTGACGAAGCACAAGCGCATTATCCTTGGCTTGCCCAAGACGCATTGCGCCGATGCCTTCTGCATCGCAGGTAATCTAAATGCGTTGCGAAGAGGAGACTTCCTCTTCCAACGCCAGACGCGCAAGAACAACCGTCAGATTCACAAGTGTACGGTGCTCTCGAAGACGCTTACGGACGGCACGAAGATCGGATACCGAAAGCTCAATCAAACACCGCATCTGGTCAAGAACTTCAGGCTCTTCGACAGGGTGAGATGTCTTGGGCAGACCGGCTTCATCTTCGGTCGAAGATCGTCCGGCTACTTCGATGTCCGGAGGCTGGACGGCGTAAAGCTTTCTTCCGGCATCAGCTACAGGAAGCTCACGCTTCTCGAAAAGAGAAGCACCTATTTAACCGAACTTAGAAACGAGGACGGCGCTTCCTCCCCTGTCTGAAGACAGAGGTTTCCGCGCCGATTTTCTATGAATTATGAAGCAATGAAGAGTCGCTACAACGACTATTTGATCGAACAACGTCGTTGGTTCCATGCTCACCCCGAAGTGAGCGAACAAGAATTCAATACGTCTGCCCACATCAAGGCAGAACTTGACCGTATGGGCATTGAATGGGTTCCTTGCGGTTTGAAGACGGGGATTAAGGCAACGATTCGAGGTGCCAAGCCCGGTAAATGCATCATGTTGCGTGCCGACATGGACGCTTTGAGCGTGCCCGAAGAAACGGGTTACGAGTTTGCCTCTGAAAACAAAGGCGTGAGCCACGCCTGCGGTCACGACTGCCACATGTCTTGCTTATTGACCGCTGCTGCCATCTTAAACGACATTAAAGATGAGCTTTGCGGCACGGTCGTCTTTGCCTTCCAACCGAGCGAAGAAATGGGTACGGGCGCTCCCGCCATGATTGCTGAAGGCATTTTGGATGGCGTTGACGCTTGCTACGGCACGCACGTTTGGGCTGACATTCCCGCCGGTCAAATCTCTGTGCGTAGCGGCCCCACGATGGCTTCTGCTGACATGTTTGAAGTCAACATCAAGGGTCAAGACGGTCACGGCTCTCAACCGCATTTAACGAAAGATGCCGTTGTGATCGCTTCTGCCATTGTGCAAAATCTCCAATCGATTGTTGCTCGTGAAATTGACCCGACGCAAACGGCTGTGATTTCTGTCGGTACGATCAATGCCGGTACGCGTTGGAACGTGATTGCCGGTAAGGCCAAGTTGACTGGTACGACGCGTTGCTTCAGTAACGAAGTTCGCGCTCAAATTCCTGCTGCCATGACGCGCGTTTGTGAAGAAACAGCTAAGGCTTATCGTGGTGAAGCTGAAGTGATTACGACGCAAATGGTGCCTCCCACCATCAATGATCCGAAGTTAGCTGAAATCGTTCGTGGTGCAGCCAAGAAGGTTATGGGCGAAAATTGCCTCTATGACTATCCGGTCACGATGGGTGGTGAAGACTTCGGCAATTACCAATTGACGGTGCCGGGCGTGATGACGATGTTTGGTATCCGCAATCCTGAATGCGATGCCGTTCACCCGCAACACTCTACGTGCTTTAAGGTCGATGAATCGGTTTTGATGAACGCTGCATTGACGCATGTACAAGTCGCCGTGGACTTCTTAAATAGCTAATTCTTAGTTGGTTATTCCATCCCGTATTGCGCCGGAAACGGTTGTGATACGGGATTTTTTTAATTGTTTAAATAACATAATCCTAAAGATAAAGGAATTACCCGCATCGGTGGTTGATTCATATCGTGATTCTTAATCTTGTGCGATAATCTTGAAACTTTCCTAATGAGGAGGCATTGGGAAGAAGAGATTGGTTGTTTGTCGGAGTCGGCCAATCACCGTTGAGAACTCCTCTCAACGGTTGAAAACAAAACCGAAAAAACTAACGCCCTGAGGGTCGAATCACAGGGCGTTGGAGGTGTGAGATGACGAGTAAGAAACCATCTCATGCCGATAATATGCCACGCGTTGAAGTAAAAGTCAACGTGGATGTTCAGTTTTCTGCGCATCGAGTAATCTCGGCTATCGCCTTGATTCTGTGGATATTATCAGCGTGGCCGCCCTAGCCAACTAGGACGAAAAAAGGACGGGGCCAGTCCCCGTCCGCCATGTTATTAAAAAAGCCCTTGAGCCTATATGAGGAATTGGCGCAGGTCCACCATCATCGTAATCAAAAAAGATTTCAAATATTTAGAAATCAGTACCGAGGCCACTTTTTAATTAAGCAACAATTTAGTATGCCTTCCAGATTTTCCTTTACTGTATCCCAGTCAGCATCACCTGAGTTTGATAGTTAAAGAGTAAAAAATTTCTCGTCAAAGCCTGTTTTATTTG
>CAJLGW010000059.1 GCA_905206345.1 uncultured Sutterella sp.
ACCGCACGTACGGTGTTGTGAGAGGCGGACGGGGCAACCCTACCGCCTACTCGATCTGCGGATTATTCTGCAGGTTGCGGGTTACGCAAACGGATGTGCAATTCACGCAATTGCTTTTCGTCCACAGGAGCCGGAGCTTGTGTGAGCAAGCATTGAGCGCGTTGCGTCTTCGGGAAGGCAATCACGTCACGGATGGACGGAGCACCGGCCATGATGGTGACGATACGGTCCAAACCGAAGGCGATACCGCCGTGCGGAGGAGCGCCGAATTGCAATGCATCGAGCAAGAAGCCGAACTTAGCACGAGCTTCTTCCGGACCGATCTTCAATGCGCTAAAGACCTTGCTTTGAACGTCAGCGCGGTGGATACGGATAGAACCACCACCGATTTCCCAGCCGTTTAAGACCATGTCATAGGCTTGGGCCAAGCACTTACCCGGATCGGATTCCAAGAGGTCAATATGTTCTTCCTTGGGCATCGTGAACGGGTGGTGACAAGCAACCCAGCGGTCTTCTTCTTCGTCGTATTCAAACATCGGGAAGTCAACAACCCACAAAGCCTTCCAGCCTTCTTCATAAAGACCGTTGGCCTTACCGAAGTCGCTGTGGCCGATCTTCAAGCGCAAAGCACCCAAAGAGTCGTAGACGATCTTAGCGCGGTCTGCGCCGAAGAAGATCACGTCGCCGTCTTGTGCGCCCGTCACTTCGAGGATGTGAGCCAAGAGTTCATCGGACAAGTTCTTCACGATCGGGCTTTGCAAGCCTTCGCGACCCTTGGCCTTTTCGTTAACCTTAATGTAGGCCAAACCCTTGGCACCGTAGATCTTGACGAATTCCGTGTAGGCGTCAATCTCAGAACGCGGCATGCTGGCAGCGTGCGGAACGTTCATGGCAACAACCTTACCGTCGGCCAATTCCGTAGCAGAACGGAAGACCTTGAATTCGCTCGTCTTGGCTTGTTCGGTGATTTCACGAAGTTCGATACCCTTGATGCGCAAGTCGGGCTTATCAGAGCCGAAACGCGTCATGGCTTCGTGCCACGTCATCACGGGGTAGGGATCAGCCAAATCAACATCAATCGTTTCCTTGAAAACTTGACGAATCATGTTTTCCATGATGTTGCGGATTTCGATTTCGCTCAAGAAGGACGTTTCAATATCCACTTGGGTGAATTCAGGTTGGCGGTCGGCACGCAAGTCTTCGTCACGGAAGCACTTAACGATTTGGTAGTAGCGGTCAAAGCCAGCCACCATCAACAATTGCTTAAACAATTGCGGGGATTGCGGCAATGCGTAGAAGTGACCGTCGTGCACACGGCTCGGAACCAAGTAGTCACGAGCACCTTCCGGGGTGCTGCGCGTGAGCATCGGGGTTTCGATGTCGATGAAACCTTGGCGATCCAAGTGGTTGCGGATGGTCAATGCGACCTTGTAACGCAACTTGAGGTTACGTTGCATTTGCAAGCGACGCAAATCCAAAACGCGATAAGACAAACGTGTCGTTTCAGACAAGTTTTCGTCGTCCAAATGGAACGGGGGCGTTTCAGACTTATTGAGGATTTCCAATTCTTGGCAGAGCACTTCGACACCGCCGGAAACCAAGTCAGGATTGGTCGTGCCTTCAGGACGGGCGCGAACTAAGCCAACAACTTTCAAGCAAAATTCATTACGAACAGAATCGGCCGTGGAGAAAACTTCCGGGCGATCCGGGTCGCAAACGACTTGCAACAAACCTTCGCGATCGCGCAAGTCAATAAAAATCACACCACCGTGGTCACGGCGGCGGTGAACCCAACCAAAAAGGGTCACCGTTTGACCAATGAATGACTCATTGATAAGACCGGTATATTCGGTACGCATAAATGCTCCCAATTGACGGGAAAAGAGTTCCCAAAGAATTAATCGATGTATTTTAGCCTGAAAGTGACGTTTTTTGTACGAGTGCTCTCGTTGTGACCCATCAAAGCAAAGCAAAACATCGCAGAAACCCGAAAGAATTTCTGCGATGTTGTTAGCCTAGTCTAAGAAGTTACTCTTCCTCTTCCTTGCGTTGGTACTTGCTGGCCAAGTCAGCTTGTACGCTGGCCGGAACCGGTTCATAAGCATCCAACTCAACAGAGTAGCTACCTGCGCCTTGCGTTAAAGCATTGAGGCGGTTAGCGTAACCATCTAAGCCCGTTAACGGCACACGGCCCGTGATGAGCATCATGCCACCGTTTAAGTTTTCGGTGCCGCTCACTTGACCGCGACGGCTGGCGAGGTCGCCTGCAATGTCACCCATAAAGTTATCAGGAGCCAAAATTTCAATGCGAACGATCGGTTCAAGCAACGTAGCCTTGGCATTTTGCAATGCATCCAAGAATGCCTTACGACCGGCAGAAACGAAAGCCACTTCCTTACTGTCGACCGGGTGATACTTACCGTCGTAGACCGTGACACGAACGTCATAAATCGGGTAACCGGCCACATAACCTTGATCGAGCACTTCGCGAACGCCCTTTTCAACGGCAGGAATCAAGTTATAGGGAATGGCACCGCCCTTGACTTGGTCTACGAACTTAAAGCCTGCGCCACGCGGCAACGGTTCAATGCGAAGGAAGACTTCACCGAATTGACCGGCGCCACCCGTTTGCTTCTTGTGACGTGCATGACCTTCGGCAGGTGCGGCAATCGTTTCACGATAAGGCACACGAGGCGTGCTCGTTTCGACTTCCAACTTAAATTGCGTTGCCATGCGTTTGATGACGATCTTAAGGTGTTGTTCGCTTACGCCACGCAACACGGTTTCATTCATAACGGCGTCATGACCGATCTTCAAAGTCGGGTCTTCGCTTGCCATTTTTTCAAGCACTTCAGACATACGACCTTCGTCGCCACGGCGAGCGGGGCGTACGGCCAAACCGAACATCGGTTTCGGGAAGCTCAACTTCTTCATATAGATGCCGCCGTCAATCGAGGCATCATGCAAGACGCTGCCGTAGACAATGTCATCGACCTTGGCAACGGCACCGATGTTGCCCGGATTCATTTCGTCAACTTCGAGACCGTCCTTGCCTTGCATCATCATCGGACGCGTAATCTTGAAGGGCTTCTTACTTTCATCAACGAACAACGTCGTGTCTTTGACGATGCGACCTTGGTGCAAGCGGAATAAACCGATCTTGCCGATGTAGGGGTCGTTAACCACCTTAAAGACGTGAGCGATGACGGGACGATCGGCATCGGGCAACGTTGCGTATTCAGAACCGTCAGCGCGGTAGAACAACGGTGCGTTGGCTTCTGTCGGGTTCGGGAGGTGACGAACGAAAACCTTCGTTAAGTCACGCATACCGATCAAATTCTTAGCAGAGGTGAAGCACACCGGGATGATGTGGCCAAGACGCAAAGCTTTGGTCAACGGGGCGTGCAAGCTCTTCGGATCAACGGAACCTTCTTCGAGGTAGCGTTCCATTGTTTCGTCATCCATTTCAACAACGCGTTCAATAAAAGCTTGGTGAACACGTTCCACGGAAGCGAAATTGGCTTCACCCTTATCGTTATCGAAGCAGTCGATCACGTGGGTGCAGTCTTTATTCGGTAAGTTCAACGGCAACACTTCATTGCCGAAGGCTTCACGCAATTCACCCAACAACTTCATAAAATCGATATTGGGCTGATCAATCTTATTGATAACGATCATGCGGCAAAGGTTACGTTCCTTGGCCCATTCCATCATGCGACGCGTCATCAATTCAATGCCCTTGGTGGCGTCCACAACAACGCAAACCGTCTTAACGGCGTCCAATGCGCCCAAGGCCTGACCCACGCAATCGGGATACCCCGGGGTGTCAAGTAAGTGAATTCTGACGGGTGTGCCGTCATCTTTTTGAGCATTTAAGTGAGTCACACTCGTGCGAAGAGAGTGTTGAACTTCTTTTTCGAGGGGATCGAAGTCACAAACGGTGTTGGCTTTTTCGATGGTACCGACTTCCTTGATCATGCCACTGCGATAGAGCAAGGCTTCAACCAAAGATGTTTTACCCGTGGAACCATGGCCAACAAAAGCTACAGTACGAATATTCTCAACAGGATATTGACTCATAAAACCCCCTTAATGGATTAAAAGCTATAAGCAATAGTTCTATTGTGCGCCTTTTCTTTAGCTTGTGTCCAAAGAAAATGGGGGGATTTGATATATGTCGCTGTTTTAATGGAAATTAGCGGAAGTTGACGGGGTTTTCAAAGGGAAAACCCCGAAGATTAAAGCTGTGCCTTGAAGCGATAGCCCACGCCACGGACGCTTTCAATACAGAAACGAGCGCCGGCGGCTTCTTGAAGTTTGTGACGGATGCTGGAAATGTGAACGTCAATGGAACGGTCAAACTGACCACGAGGGCGACCTAAGACCGTGGGATAAATATCGTCTTTGCTCACCGCTTCGTTGCAGTGGCTTGCCAACAAGTTCAATAGCGAGAATTCCGTCACGGTTAACGTGAGCGGTTGATCATCAATTTTGGCCGTGTTGTTGACCACATCAATCGTAAGTCCCCCGATTTGAATGGGAGCACGAGCATTTAATTTTTGCGTTTCTTGCTTTTCAAGCATCGTTCGAACCAAGGTCAAAATATCGACCAAGGGAACCGGCAGTTGAACAATGGTCTCGTTTTTGCCTTGAACGGCATTAATGATGTCTTGAGGCGTATCGGGCGCCACTAATAAAAGCGGAGAAAGATCGGGAAGCTTTTTTCGGAAGAGTTCGATCAAGGCCAAATCGTTTTCGTTGGCCAAATCCAAGACCACTAAATCGAAATCATTTTCCTGCATTTGCTCGATCACATCGGTATGCGTATAGGCAGGACAGACTACATAGTTACAGAAAACTAAGAAGTCGGTCAAAAGCGCTTCATACACGCGATCGTGGTGGAAAATTAAAATCTTAGGAGGCATGGAAATGTCGATTCGCTAAAAATTTCTCAAAGGCCGAAATGATACCGATATTCTCTTATTTTAGGCATAGGAAGATGTGCGAATAAAAAACTTTTTGTATTCGTTTGTACATATTTGAAAAAAATGTTGATTGGTCAAAGTTTTTCGATAAAAAATCGTGCAAACTGCATGTAACAAAATCGCGAAATATAAGAAATCATGAAAGCTTTTTCATATGCCTTTATTTGTACTCTGATGCTCTCCGGTTGCGCGGTGGAGATGCCCGAGACATTGGAGAGAAAGCATCAAGACTTAATCCCTACCCAATGGACGAGCGGGGAAGGGAAAGAGGCGGCATCAATCGTAAGAGAGAAGCCCCAACAATGGTGGGCTCGGTGGAATAACGAAACGTTGAGTTTTCTTGTTGAAAAAACTTTGCTCAATAACACCGATATTGCCCAAGCCCAAGCCAATCTTCGCTCTGCCCAAGCCTCTTTAACAAAAGCCAATTCAAGTCTTTGGCCCTCATTTGATATCGGGGCTGACGCTACCGATCAATGGAAAAACCATGATTGGACGCAAGGTTATTCTGCCGAAGCGGCATCGAGCTGGAGCTTTAGCTTTGGCGGTCGAGACATTGCGACGCAAGGCGCTGCCAGTGCAACCACTAAAGCACAAGCGCTAACTTTAGAAGATACGCAAAGCGCCGTGGCAAGCGAAGTGGTTAAAACGTACATTGCCTTGTGTCAGGCCAATGAACAATTAGCCATTTTGGAGAAAAACGTTCTTTCTTATGAAGAAGGACGTAACTTAGCCCTGTGGCGCAATCAAGCGGGGCTTGTTTCTGACATTGATGCTGAGCAAGCAAGTGCTTCTTATGAAAGCATGAAGGCACAAATTGACACGGCACGCCACTCTATTCATGTTTACCAAACGGCGTTATCACGTTTGGCCGTATTGCCTTTGGCAACCATTAAGGGGTTGCCAGTCAAAGGCATTCCTCAGGCACCGGACGATTTGGCGGTGGCTATTCCTGCCGATGTCATTTCTTTGCGACCCGATGTGCAAGCGGCGCGTGCCTCTGTCATCGCGGCTTTATATAAAGTAAGAGCCGCACAGGCGGACTTTTTCCCGACGTTGTCGCTCTCAGGCAGTATCGGCACCACCGCCGCAACGGTGAGCGCTTTGGGTGCCTCGGGCACTGGGATCGGTGCTTTAGTGGGCGCGCTTTCGATGCCGATATTGAATTGGGGTGAAGCCATTGCTGGCACTGAAACGCAAAAAGCTGCGTTGGATACGGCGCAAGCAAAATACACGGCAGCGGTGGTAGGTGCACTGGAAGAAACCGAAAATGCACTTTCCCAATTGCGAACAACGCAATCGCGTCAAAAGTCATTATTGAGTGCTCAAAAAAGTTGTGAATTGGCCGCACAATTGGCCCTTCAACAATACTCAAGCGGTCTTGTGGATTACGAAACCGTTCTCTCAACACTGCGCTCTCAATTAAGTGCACAAGAAGCCGTGGTGGACAATCAATCCGAACAAGCCCAAGCCTATGTTGAACTGTATCGGGCTTTAGGCGGTGGTTGGACACCCGAAGTGAAGGATAAGGAAGAAAAAAATGGGTAATACCGATAAAGAATCCATCAAAACGCTTCTTGATGAAGCGACGTCTCCGAAGTGGTCAACTCGCAAGAAAGTGTTGGCAGGTGCCGTTGGTGTGGCGATTTTGGGCTCTGCCGTATGGTGGTGGGGAAATTCGGACTCTGCCCCTCAGTACCTGACGACTGAAGTCTCTCGCGGGACGTTAAAAGTTGATGTGACGGCCAATGGCACGCTTGAAGCTGAACAAACCGTTTCGATTGGTTCGGAATTGTCCGGTATCGTGGAAAAGGTGTTGGTTGATGTCAACGATGCGGTCAAAAAAGACCAAGTTCTCATTGAGTTAAACACGACGAAATTGAAAGCCTCGGTTGCCATGGCACGAGCATCGCTTGCCAGTGCTAAGGCAAATCTGAGTGAAGCGCAAGCCACTCATAAAGAGGCTAAAGCCAAGTATCAACGGCTTTTAAACGTGAGAAAGTTGTCTGGTGGTAAAACCCCAGCTCAAACGGAATTGGATGAACAGTCGGCTGTTGTTGCGCGCGCTTTAGCGAGCATTGATGTTGCAAAGGCAAAAATCGAAAACGCTCAAGCAGAGCTTACGACCGCAGAAAGCGATCTCACGAAGGCTTTTATTTCTGCGTCCATTGATGGCGTGATTTTGGCTCGCTCTGTGGAGCCTGGCTACGCCGTAGCGGCTTCATTGCAAGCGGTGGAACTTTTAACGTTGGCGAGCGATTTGCGGGAGCTTGAGTTGGAAGTTGATGTGGACGAGGCCGATGTCGCTGTGGTGCAAGTTGGTCAAACGGCGACTTTTACCGTGAGTGCCTACCCCAATCGCGAGTTTCCAGCGACGCTCACGAAAGTCTCTTATGGACCATCACAAGATACGAACAATAACGTCGTTACTTACACCGCTTATTTAAAGGTTAAAAATGCGGATTTGTTGCTTCGTCCTGGGATGACCGCAACGGCTCGTATTCAGACGCAAAATCGAGAAAACGTTTTGTTAGTACCTAATACGGCTTTACGCTACAGCCCAAAGACTGGTGGTGAAGCCTCTAAGAGTGCTGTGAGTGGCTTGATGATGGGTCCTCCACATCAACAAGGGGTTAATAAAACAGCAAAGGACGTGGGCGGCGCAACCGCAACGCGTCAAAGCAAGATTTGGGTGTTAAGAAATCAAAAGCCTCAAATGGTTATGGTTGTGACGGGGGCTTCGGACGGTATTCGCACGGAAGTGATTTCGGGCGAACTCAAAGAAGGTGACTTACTGATTACGGGACAGAAAAAGTCGGAGAAGTAAGCAATGTCACAAGAAATACCCTTAATTCAACTGATTGATATCTATAAACGCTACGGCGTGGGTGATGCGGCCTTTGATGCGTTGCAGGGCATCACTTTGTCGATCAATCAGGGGGAATTTGTGGCGGTGATGGGCCCTTCGGGTTCGGGGAAATCCACTTGCATGAATATTGTGGGAGCGTTGGATACGCCAAGCGCCGGAACGTACCTTTTTAAAGGTGTGCCGGTCAATCAAATGACGCAAGATCAGCGAGCATTGTTACGACGCAAATATTTTGGTTTTGTGTTTCAGGGTTTTAACCTCTTACCACGAACAACGGCACTTGAAAATGTGGAGTTGCCCCTACTTTATCGAGGGATGGCTGCGCAGAATCGTCACGAATTGGCCCGCGAAGCGCTCGATCGCGTGGGATTACTTCCATGGGAGCACCATACGCCGGCAGAACTCTCGGGTGGGCAACAGCAACGTGTTGCGATTGCCCGAGCGATTGTGAGTAAACCGCTTTTACTTTTAGCCGATGAACCGACTGGGAGCTTGGACAGTAAGCGTAGCGTAGAAATCATGGAACTCTTGCGAGAATTAAACGAAAGCGACGGAATTACGATTGGTCTTGTGACGCACGAACCGGAAATGGCGGCGTATGCCAAGCGCATTGTTCAGTTCCGTGACGGGCGACTTGATAGTGATAAGGATATGCGTCATGTGGGCTAATGCGTTTTTATTGGCAATCCGACAAATTTATCGCAATCCAATGCGATCGCTTCTGACCGTTTTGGGGGTTGTGATTGGTGTGGCTGCTGTCATTACGATGGTGACGGTGGGCAATGGCGCTACGCAAGCCGTACGTACGCAAATTGAAAGTCTAGGCTCTAATCAACTCATGCTTCGTCCCGGTCAACGCTTGGGGCCTGGCGGTATGGGCGGTGCGCCGCAATTTAAGCTCGAAGACGTTGATGCGATTATCAATCAAATTGCCGGTGTCGTGGTGGCGGCGCCTCAACGTTCACGATCCATGGTGGTTGTGGCTCAAGGCAGAAACTGGACCACGCAGGTTGTGGGGAGTACGAACGATTATTTTATTTTAGATAACCGTAATTTATCCCAAGGGCGCTATTTTGAACCGCAAGAAGAAGCGGCCGGTTCTGCCGTTTGCATTATTGGCGCAACCATTCAAAAAGAAATCTTCGGTGGTGAAGAGCCTGTTGGTGAGATGTTGCGAACGGGACAATTCTCTTGCCGTGTGGTAGGAGTTTTAGAAAGCAAGGGGCAGGTGGCGATTGGCGGTGACCAAGACGATTTGGTTGTGATGCCCATTCAAACCTTTCTGCGTCGTGTGAGCGGTAATACGCGCGTATCGGCCATTTTAATTTCCGTTGATAAGGACGTGGAGCGTCAGACGGTGATTGACAGTTTGACTCTTTTGATGCGTGAGCGTCGTTCGCTTTCGGCAACCGATAGCGATAACTTCATGATTTTGGATACCGAAGAAATTGCTCGTAAGGTTTCCAGTACAACGGCAATCATGACGACGCTTTTAGGAGCGGTTGCTGCCGTGAGTCTCATTGTGGGCGGTATTGGCATTATGAACATCATGCTGGTGAGTGTGACTGAACGCACGCGAGAAATTGGGGTTCGTTTGGCCATTGGTGCCATGGCGCATGAAGTCTTGATGCAGTTTTTAATTGAAGCTATTGTGCTTGGGGCACTGGGTGGATTGCTGGGTGTTGTGATTGCCTTTTTCGGTTCTATCATTTTGTCTGCCATTATGAATATTCCCTTTATTTTTGATCCGGTGATTAACATTGTGGCGTTTGGTTTCGCTGCACTCACGGGCGTAATATTTGGGTATTTCCCGGCACTTCGGGCCGCACGAATGGATCCGATCGAAGCCGTCCGACACGAGTAATTTCAACGAGAGTATTTATGTTTTTGAAACGCTTTTTGGGTTTTGTCTCAGCGCTTTGTGTGAGCGCTCCGCTTTGGGCAGCGTCTACGCCCGAGGTTTTAAATATCACGTACGTGAAAGCCCCTTTTAATATCCAATGCATGGTGATGAAAAATCAAAAACTATTGGAAAAAGAGTTTGAAAAAGAGGGCATGCGCATAAACTGGATTCCCATCAAAGCAGGGCTTAATCAAGTGCGTGGAATGGTTGCGGGCGAAATCGATATGGCAAGTGCCATGAACACCAGTACTCTTTTGATTGCCAATTCCGTCGGAAACCGTATTGATATTGTGGGTGGCGTAGCGCACCCGGATGCGACTTTCGCTTTGGTGGCTGATCCTAAAAAAGTCTCCGATATGACGGCACTTAAGGGAAAAATGGTGGTGGGTCCCAAGGGGACGGTTTTGCACCACTTGCTTACGCTCGCATTAGATCAATCCCAAATGAAAATGTCGGATGTGAACTTTGTTTCGATGAATTTACCGGCAAGTTTAACGACACTCTTGGCCGGTAAGGCCGATGCGGCATTGGTGGCCGCGGGCGGTTTGTTAAAGGCAAAAGAACAAGGATTTATACCTTTGGTATCGGCTAAAGGTGTGTTGTCCACCAACTTGGTTTTAACGGCTCGAGATGACTTTGTTCAAAAGTATCCGGAAGTGGTGCAACGCGTAGCCAAAGTTAATAAAGAAGCGCTGGCGTGGGCTAATGCCAATCGTGATGAAGCGATTGCATTGGGTGCCAAGGAGCATGGCATTTCAACGCAAGATGCGGCGCAACTTTATGAGTGGTCGGCTTTTTATTCTGATCTCACTCAAAGTGACATTGATGCCATGCAAAAGAGTCAAGAATTTTTGTTGAAAGAAAAAATGATGTCGAAATCAGTAAATGTACAAATGTTGATTCACACAACTGTACAAAAGTGAGAATCCTCATTTAAGACTTTGTTTGTCTTTCCTTAAAACAAAACAGGACGCCGAAATGACGTCCTGTCTTAGTTTAGAGCGGAGCTCTAATTAGTTTTCACGCGAGGTTGCGATCAAACCACGGCGAGCAGCCCACGTCCAAGGCGTCTTCAACCATTCTTCAATAGTGGCTTGGAGCGCTTCATCGATTATGCCCATTTCAACAGCCTTATTGACGATCTTCTTGAATTCGATCATGCGATAGGTCTTAACACCGACTTCTTCAAACAAGGCCTTGGTTTCGGCCATGTCGAAGTTCGTGATACTGACGCAATCGGTAACGATGGCACCTTCTTCACGCAAGGTCTTGATGGCATCCAAGCAAGACAAGCCCGTGGAGATGTGGTCTTCAATCACCAAAACACGCAAACCCTTGACGCTACCACCTTCGATACGGTCTAAGTCACCGTAGGTCTTAGCACGTTGACGAACGTAGATCGTCGGGCAGTTTAAGCGATAGGCAAGTGCAGCAGAGTGCGTCAAACCACCGGCTTCAACACCGGCGATTACGTCATATTCCAAGCCCCACTTTTCAATCAAGGAGGCCATGGTTTCGATCACATCGTGCCAAGCATCAGGGTGCGTAATTAACTTACGGTTATCAACGTAAATCGGGGTGACCAAACCGGACTTCAAGCGCAACGGTTCTTCGGATAAGAAAGCGACTGCGTTTAACGTGAGCAAGTTTTCGGTCAAAATGTTTTCAGCAAGCATAGACGGCATATTCAGTTCTCCTCTCACTTCACAGCCAAGGGTTCATACGGATCAATACCCAAAGCCATACGGCCGTTGCGGGTAGCAATTTCAACGAGGTCTTCGAAGTTGTCGTAGCGGCAACCCGTTGCCATCAAGGTCAATTCGTGCCACATGTCACCATTGCTCCAAGGCACCATGGCGTCAGCCACGTTGTCCACACCGATGGCCACGCGAACACCGGCAGGCACTAATTCGTCAACCGGCGTCATGGAGTTGTGAGACGGGCCGATCGCTTCAGAGCGAGGCGTATCAATCCAAGCGGTCGGACAGGCGATCATCATCACGCCGGCTTCGCGCATCAATTGATAGAGGCGTTGGCGATACTTCTTGGAGTGAGCACCGATGGAGATGCCGTGCACACCGACCACGCGACCTTGGAGGCCGTATTCGATGGTCTTTAGGCACATGATTTCCGTTTCGTATTCCGTTGCTTGGTTAAATTGGTCAACGTGGGCGTGAACCATCTTGCCCTTTTCCTTGGCCGTACCCATGATGATGTTCCAAGCTTCATCGGCCTTGCCGTAGTCGCGTTCGTCGCGCTTGGGCAACGCACCGATGATGTCAACCAAATCGGCACCGATATCGAACCACTTACGAGCTTCCGGATCGATCACACCCTTTAAGGTTTGGTTGGCAAACTTCACCGTCAATTGGTCTTTGTAGTGTTCGCGAGCCTTGAGACCGGCGATGATGGCGCGGTCTTCGCTTTGCGGGTCAATGTCAACGAAGGTGCACAAACCCGTGACACCTTGGCTGATCATCAATTCAAACATGGTGCAAAAGCGCCCGTAGAAGACGTCAACGGTGGACTCTCTCTTAAGACGGTCAAGAGCATCCCACTTTTGTTGCAAGGTGCAGGTGCGACGCATGTTCATCACTTCGGGACTCAACGTAAAGGAACGGTCTGCGTGAGCGTGGGTGTTGACCCAACCGCCAGCCGCCTTAATCATCGGTTCCAACATGGCTTGGACAGTATTCGGTGTAGCCTTCATTGTTCTCTCTCTTAGGTATGGGTAAAACAATAATTCTCAAAAAAAACGGCAATCCCTTTAAAAGGACTGCCGTTTAGAAACATTTTCCCCGCAAACCCAGCGATTAGCGCTGTGGCATCGAGCTCGATCATGTGCAGGGAAGGAAAATTTGTACATTGGTTAAACCCTAATGGTGGGGTGTTTACAATTAACCCGCCATTTTAATCAAAAACGATTGTAAAAAACAAGGGGTGCACCACTACTGTCCAAAATAATTTTGCAGATGAAATTTTTAAACATATAAAAAAAG
>CAJLGW010000060.1 GCA_905206345.1 uncultured Sutterella sp.
TCACTAAGATACTCTCTCAGGCTCGTTTACAAAATTCTTGATGCGTACGCCCTGCCTTGTAGGCAAAAAGCCCTAATCAACCATTGAAAAATGGTAAAATGAGTAGCTTTCGGATTAAAGGGAAAGGCAGTTAAGAACAGCCGGTTTTCCCATTGGTCCGGTCTTAACAAAAATTGTTCGGAACTGAAAAAGTTTTTTATGCAAAATATTCGCAATTTTTCCATCATTGCCCACATTGACCACGGTAAGTCCACGTTGGCTGACCGCATCATTCATCGTTGCGGTGGCTTAAGTGATCGCGAAATGGAGTCTCAAGTGTTGGACTCGATGGATCTCGAAAAAGAACGTGGCATTACGATTAAGGCCCAAACGGCAGCTTTGAAGTACAAGGCTAAAGACGGTCAAGTCTATGAATTGAATTTGATCGATACCCCGGGGCACGTGGACTTTTCTTACGAAGTTTCCCGTTCTTTGAGCGCCTGTGAAGGGGCTTTGTTGGTGGTTGACGCCACGCAAGGCGTGGAAGCTCAAACGGTGGCAAACTGCTACACGGCCATTGATTTGGGCGTGGAAGTGCTTCCGGTGCTCAATAAGATGGACTTAAATAGCGCCAATCCGGATGCCGCCAAAGAGGAAATCGAAGACGTGATCGGGATCGACGCAACGGACGCGGTGGCCTGCTCTGCCAAGACCGGTATGGGCGTTGATGAAATTCTTGAGCGCATTGTGCGCGATGTGCCGCCGCCCAAAGGTGATGAAGAAGCACCTCTTCAAGCGTTGGTGATCGACAGTTGGTTTGATAACTACGTGGGTGTGGTGATGTTGGTGCGTGTCGTCAACGGTCGCTTAAAGCCCAAGGATAAGATTTACTTGATGAGTACCGGTGCCAACCACTTGGTTGAGCAAGTCGGTAAGTTCACACCGAAGTCAACGAGTTGCCCGGAATTGGTGGCAGGCGAAGTGGGTTTCGTGATCGCCGGCATTAAGGAATTGAAGGACGCTCGTGTGGGCGATACCATCACGTTGGTCAATAAGATGGCCACCGAACCTTTGCCCGGCTTTAAGGAAGTCAAGCCCCAGGTGTTCGCGGGTCTCTATCCGGTTGAATCCAACCAATACGAAGCTTTGCGTGACGCGTTGACAAAGTTGCAACTCAATGACGCTGCTTTGCAATTTGAACCAGAAGTCTCCCAAGCGTTGGGCTTTGGCTTCCGTGCCGGTTTCTTGGGTCTTTTGCACATGGACATCGTTCAAGAACGTCTTGAACGTGAATATGACATGGACTTGATCACGACGGCACCGTCCGTGGTTTATGAAGTTTTAAAGACCGATGGCGAATTGTTGCAAGTGGAAAATCCGTCTAAGCTCCCTTCGCCCGACAAGATTGCCGAAATTCGTGAACCGATTGATCGTGTGACGATTTTTGTGCCCGATGAGTATGTCGGTACGGTGATGAAGCTCTGTAACGAAAAGCGTGGTGTGCAAACGAATTTGGCCTATCACGGCCGTCAAGTGCACTTGACCTATGAGTTGCCGTTGGCTGAAATCGTGTTGGACTTCTTCGATCGCTTGAAGTCTTTGACGCGCGGTTATGCCTCCATGGACTATGAATTCTTGGAATATCGTGCCGCAGACGTCGTAAAGGTTGATATGCTTATCAATGGGGATCGAGTGGATGCGTTGTCTTCCATCATCCACCGTTCGAATTCTGTACACCGCGGTCGTGAGATTGTGACGCGTTTGCGCAGTTTGATTCCGCGTCAAATGTATGACGTCGCCATTCAAGCTGCCATTGGTGCCAACATTATTGCTCGTGAAAACGTTAAGGCCTTGCGCAAGAACGTGTTGGCCAAGTGCTACGGTGGTGACATCACGCGTAAACGCAAGTTGTTGGAAAAGCAAAAAGCCGGTAAGAAGCGCATGAAGCAAGTGGGTTCTGTGGAAATCCCGCAAGAAGCCTTCTTGGCCATTTTGCAAGTTGATGATAAATAAGAGGCCTTGTTGTGAATTTTTCTTTCTTTTTATTGGTGCTGACGATTGTCACGGGGATTCTTTGGGTTCTCGACAAGTTTAAGTGGGCACCGGATCGCATCAAGCGCGCCAAGGCCGCTGTTGCTCAATTTGACGAAGATAATCGCACGGCCATTGACCGTGGTGATATCAGCGTGATTGGTGAGAGTCAAAGCCTGTATAACAAGTTGGCCGCCCAACCGAAATGGATGGAATGGACGGGAGCATTGTTCCCGGTCATTTTCTGTGTGTTTATTGTTCGCTCTTTCATTGTTGAACCCTTCCGTATTCCGTCGGGCTCGATGTTGCCGACCTTGCATGTGGGTGACTTTATTGCGGTCAATAAATATGAATACGGTATGAAGTTCCCGGTTTTGAATTGGCAAATTACCGAAGGGGCAGAGCCCAAGCGTGGTGAGATTGCCGTTTTCAAGTATCCGCTTGATCGCAACGTTGATTTTATTAAGCGCGTTGTCGGTGTGCCGGGTGATGAAATCCGCTACGTTGGTAAGAATCTTTATGTTAACGGCGAACTTCAAGGCAAGGTCGAAGACGGTACGTTCTTTGATAAAGACACGTACACCGACTTTACGAAGTACGAAGAAACGTTAAATGGCGTCAAGCACGCAATGATTGAAAATCCGAAGATGCCTTCCATGGCTCGTCCTGTGTACGGTCATAACGGGTTGGAACATTGTGTGTACAGTCGCGGTGACCTTGTTTGTAAGGTACCGCAAGGTTATTACTTCATGATGGGGGATAACCGAGACAATTCTGCCGATAGCCGCTTCTGGGGCTTTGTGCCTCGCGAAGACCTTGTGGGCCGGGCCTTTTTTATTTGGTTGAACTTTAGCGATTTGACCCGCATCGGTTCGCTCAAATAAGGAGAGTACACATGTTGCCGTTAGAGAGTTTGGAAGCGAAGATTGATTACGTTTTCCAAAACAAAAATATACTCAAGCGCGCCGTCACGCATCGCTCGTTTGGTGCAGAAAACAATGAACGCCTTGAGTTTTTGGGCGACTCCGTCTTAAATTGCGTGATTGGTCAAGCACTTTTCTTACGAGACTCCCACTTCAATGAAGGGTCTTTGTCTCGTGTGCGAGCCAACTTGGTCTGCCAAGATGCCTTGGCTGAAATTGCCAATCGTTTGGTTTTGTCGGACTACCTTCGTTTAGGTGAAGGTGAGATGAAAACAGGGGGCGCTCATCGTCCTTCGATTCAGTCCGATGCGATGGAAGCCATTTTCGGCGCCATCATGACCGAGAGTGGCTTTGATGCCGCCAAGCGCGTGATTCTTCGTCTTTATGAACCGGTACTCTCACAGTTAACGCCTGAGCGTATGGGTAAAGACAGCAAGACTTTATTGCAAGAATTCTTGCAAGCGCACCATTTGGGCCTGCCCGAGTATCACGTGATTGACGTTCGCGGTGCAGCGCACGATCAAACGTTTGAAACCGAATGCCAAATCAAGAAATTAAATATCGCTGTGCGCGGAATCGGTAAGAGTCGCCGCATGGCTGAACAGGCAGCTGCTAAGGTTGCATTGAGTATGGCTGAAGAACATTTTGCTGCCAAGAAAAAGGGGGTACACCATGGATAAACCTAATTTCCGTTGCGGCTATATCGCCGTGGTCGGTCGCCCCAACGTGGGTAAGAGCACCCTGATCAATACCATGATCGGTGAAAAAGTCAGTATTACGAGTAAGAAACCGCAAACGACGCGTAACCGTGTTTTGGGTGTGGTCTCCACTGAATCGGCTCAGTTTGTTTTCGTTGATACCCCGGGCTTTCAAACCAAGCACGGAAATGCGTTGATTCGCGGTATGAATCGCTCCGTGCGCTCGACCTTGAGCGATACGGACGTGGTGGTTCTTTTGATTGAGAGCTCCGGTTGGCGCGCCGAAGACGAAAAGGTTTTGCAGTTGATCAATAAGGATGCCAAGAACGTTATCTTGGTGATCAACAAGGTTGACCTTATGAAGCAACGCGATGAGTTGTTGCCTTTGATGGCTCAATCTATGGAAAAATTCCCGTTTACGAGCATTGTGCCGGTCTCGGCAGAAAAGGGTCGTCAAGTGCCCGATTTAATGGCCGAAATCGAGAAGCTCTTGCCGGAAAATCCGCCGTTTTTTGATCCGGAAATTTATACCGATAAATCACCGCGCTTCTTAGCCAGTGAAATCATTCGTGAAAAGGCCTTCCGTTTGTTGGGTGACGAATTGCCCTACGGTATTGCCGTGACGATTGATAAGTGGCAAGAAGAGGGTAAGAAGGCTGAAATCATCGCCACCCTCATTGTTGAGCGCGATGCTCATAAGGGCATTGTGATTGGTGCGGCCGGCGAAAAATTGCGTGAAATCTCGCGCTTGGCCCGTATGGACATTGCTGAAATGTTGGGCAAACAAGTCTATTTGGAAGTTTGGGTTCGCGTCCGTAAGGGCTGGAACGATGATGCTCGAGCCTTAAAGACCTTGGGCTACGAATAAGAGTTTGAATGGTTAACACCACGGAACACTCCCACAATCGCCGCGTTATGGATGATGCGGCGTTTGTGCTTCAAACGTGGGACTGGAAAGAAACCAGTCTCTTGGTGGAGTTTTTTACGTTAACGCACGGTAAAGTCGTGGCGGTCGCGCGTGGTGCCAAGCGACCCTCGAGTCACTTTCGCGGCATTTTGACCCCATTTTCTCCCTTAAAGATTTCCTACAGCGGTCAAAATGACGTTAAGAATTTATCCAAGGCTCAGTGGATGGGAGGCTTTTTCCCGATTGAAGGGGAAGCGCTTTTCTCAGGCTTTTACATCAATGAACTCTTGGTGAGACTCTTGGTGCGAGAAGACCCCCTGGACGGTCTTTTTGGCTCTTACGTTGAAGTATTGAAGAACCTTGCTCAAAGTGATCAAAGTCACGAAGTGGCTTTAAGAACATTTGAGTTGGATTTGATGACGGCGCTGGGCTACGGATTGCCTGAAAGCGAGGAACCTTGGTTTTGGGATGGGGAAGAATTAAAACCCATCGCTCAACGCCGATTTGATTCCAATTTGCACCTTGTGATTTCAACCGAGATGATTGATCGACTTCGTCGTCGTGATTTCTCAGATCCCGAAACATTGTCGTTTGCAAAGAAACTTTTGCGACCGATGATTACGCATTATGTGGGCGACAAACCCCTTAACACTCGCCGCATTTTGCAAGAATATAAACGACTTTAAAAAAAGGAATAAATCCTATGAAGACCAAACTGTCTGTGAACCTCAATAAGATTGCTTTGATTCGTAATGCACGCGATGACGGTAACCCGTCGCCTTGCGAGTTTGGTCGTATTGCGCTTGAAAATGGCGCTGCAGGTTTAACCGTTCATCCGCGCCCTGATCAACGTCATATTCGCGCGAGCGACGTGGCTCCCTTAGCTGAAGTTGTCAAGGCCTTCCCTGGCGCCGAGTACAACATCGAAGGTAACCCTTTTCATAATTTGATGGATCATGTTTTAGCTACTCGTCCGCATCAAGCCACCTTTGTGCCCGATCAAGAAGGACAAAAGACCTCGGACCACGGCTTTAATTTGGATGTGGACGGCGAGCGTGTGAAACCTTTGATTGAAAAAGCCAAAGCCGCCGGTGTTCGCGTAAGTCTTTTCTTGGACCCGGAACCCTCCGAAATGGTGAAGGCAAAGGCCTTGGGAGCCGATCGCGTGGAGCTTTATACCGAAGGCTATGCCAAGGCCTATGGCACGGCAGACGAAGAAAAGGTGTTGGCTCGTTATGCGGCTGCGGCTCGCGCTGCTCACGAAGCCGGACTTGGGGTCAACGCCGGTCACGATTTAAATTTAGAAAACTTGGAAGCTTTGTTGGTGGCCTGTCGCTACATTGACGAAGTTTCCATCGGTCATGCTTTAACGGCAGAAGCGTTGCGTTATGGTATGGCAGAGACGATCCGTCGTTATGTGGCGATTTTGGATCGTGCTCATCAACGAATTAAGGACAGTGAATGATTTCAGGAATCGGTTGCGATGTTGTAGAACTCAGGCGCGTTGCCGACGTGTATGAAAAGCACGGCGAGCGCTTTGTCCATCGCATCTTAACAACAGAAGAGCTTCCGCTTTTTAATAAACGTAAAGCGTTGGGTGAAGAACGGTTACATGCGTTTTTAGCCTCTCGTTGGGCTGTTAAAGAAGCCATCTCCAAAGCCCTCGGAACGGGGATTACGGCTGAGGTGAGTTTCCATGCGATGGAAATCCTTCATAATGCCTCCGGTGCTCCGATGGTGCTTTTTAAAGGAGAACTTAAAGATCGCCTTCAGGAAGAGGGGATTTTTGTGCACATCTCTATTACGGATGAAAGAAACGTGGTAGCGGCTTTTGCTGTGGCTGAAAAGCGTTTCTAAGATTTGAGGAATTGAAAATGATGGGTCCCTTAGTATTGGACATTGAAGGTACGAAATTAACCGACGCCGACCGTCGTCGCATTGCGCATCCGCTTTGCGGGATGGTGATTTTGTTTACGCGCAACTACGAAAGTCGTGAACAACTCAAAGCTCTTTGTGATGACATTCATGCCGTCAAAGAAGGTGTTTTGATTGCCGTTGACCACGAAGGGGGGCGCGTGCAACGATTCCGTGAAGGGTTTACGGAGATTCCGGCCATGGCCACTTTGGGGCAACGTTGGATTGATTCTCCCGAATCCACTTTGATGGCCGCCATGGCAACGGGCTATGTGATGGCCTCTGAGCTTCGCGCCTGTGGTGTGGATTTTACCTTTGCTCCGTGTTTGGACATCAATTTCCAACGAAGTGAAATCATCGGTCACCGTGCCTTTAGTCACAATCCCCAATTGGTCACGCAATTGGCCTTGGGGATTGTTCAAGGTTTGCGTCAAGCCGGCATGAGTAACTGCGGGAAGCACTTCCCCGGTCACGGTTGGGTAAAGGCCGATAGCCACTTAGAGTTGCCTGTTGACGAACGTCCCTTTGAACGTTTGTTGTTTGCTGACTTAAAGCCCTATCGTTGGATGTCCACGGCATTGGACTCTGTGATGGCAGCGCACGTTTTGTACACGGCCATTGACGATAAGCCCGCCGGTTTTTCTTCTCACTGGTTAAAGAAAGTCTTGCGTGACGATTTGAAGTTTGCCGGTGTTGTTTTCTCGGATGACTTATCGATGAAGGGGGCCGTAGGCGTGGGAAGCGTTGTTGAACGCGCACAAATGGCGTTAGACGCAGGCTGCGATATGCTGATTATCTGTAACGACTTTGCCGCAACGGACGAATTGCTGGACAACTTAACCTTTACGGATACGGCTGAGCGTGCCTCGCGTGTCAAGCGCTTGGCACCGATGGGCGAAGCTTTGACTTGGGATGAACTCCAAGCGAGCGCTTTATACCAATCTGCTAAAAAATTAATTTAAAGAGAAATCAAGGGGATAGATTCTCATTTTGAAATATTTTAAAAATATTTCAAAAAATCGCTTGCAAATTTAGAATTTATTCTTAAAATACTAATTCTGTCGCGGGAATAGCTCAGTTGGTAGAGCGCAACCTTGCCAAGGTTGAGGTCGCGAGTTCGAGACTCGTTTCCCGCTCCAAATTTCTAAAGAGAGCTCTGATTTTTGTCAGGGCTCTTTTGTTTTATGCGCTGAGCGCAAAGTCAGTTAACTGACTAACTCTTTCCGATTTTTAAACTCAATAAGATTGTCATTGTGATTTTTAGTTGGAGTTCACAATGCGATTTGAAAAACGTTGGGTTTATCTGTTTCTTTTTTGGTTAATCAATTTTTGCTTAGGTTCCTTTTACGCATGGAGCGTCTATTCAAGTTGGTTAAGTCAACATTATTCTGACGTCGCACAAGCGGCGATTACCACGGCTTCATTAACGTATGTCTTTAGTATTGGCGCAGCCTTAAATCCCGTGGCCATGATCATGGGCGGTTGTTTATCGGATCGTTTTGGCCCCAAAATCGTTTTGTTTGTCGGTGGCTTTTTGGTGGCCTTGGGTTACTTCTTGATGGCCATAAGCGACAGCCCCTCGCTTTTATTGTTGGGCTATGGCATTGCGCTTGGGATGGGCTCGGGGGCTTGTGTGATTGTAACGGTGACTACGGCCGTGAAGCTTTTTCCTGAAATGCGTGGTTTTGCGGGCGGCTCTGTCAGTGCCTTCTATGGCGTGGGATGCATTTGTTTGGCCCCGGTTGCCAATGCGTTTGCCGAACAGATGGGGATATCAACGACTTTGATCCTTTTCTCCGTTGTCTATCTTATCGTGATTTGGGCAAGTGCCTTTATTGTGAATATCAAGCCCGCAACCGCCAAGGTCAGTACTGAAAATTCTTCTGACTTAAATTGGTTGGGCATGATCAAAACAGCACGCTTTTGGTCGATGTTTGTCTTGTTTGTCGTGGTGACGTTGTCGCCGTTGATGCTCTTTTCTCAAACCGTCACGGTTGCTCAAGCTCAAATTCACTTGTCTTTGCCGGTTGCCGTTTTATCAATTTCGGTTTTGGCGTGTGCCAATACAATGGCTCGATTTTTGGCGGGGATTTTGTCTGACCGTATCGGTCGCGTGAATACAATTACGATTGCCGTGTGTTTGTCGCTCACGGGCTTGGGGCTTTTAAGTTTGGCCGGTAACGGTGATCAATGGCTCTTTTTCGCAGGCCTCATTTGTATCGGTGCTTGCTTTGGTTCGAGCATAGGTGTTTTTCCGAGCTACACCGCTGAGCAGTTTGGTGTTTCTCACACGAGTATGAACTACGGTGTATTGGCCTTAGCTTTTTCTGTTGCCAGTTTAATTGGGCCTAACATTATTCAATTGACGGTGACAAACGGCAATTATCAAACGGCTTATCAAGCGGCCATGATGATCAGCACTTTGGGGCTCGTTGCCGCCTACTTCTGTCGCCGATTTGAGCTCAAAACAAAATAGGCAATACAGGTTTTCCTGATTACAGAAAGTCCTAGATTTCGTTACGATGAATCTCGGACTTTCTCCATTTTTGGGCTTTTGCGATGCGACTTCAACAACGTTGGTTTTACCTGGCTATTTTTTGGTTAATGAACTTTTGTTTGGGCTCCTACTATGCGTGGGGTGCCTATGCGAGTTTTCTCACCGCTCACTATGCTGAATTGGGCACCGCAAACTTGTCCGCCTCGTCTCTAACGTACATCTATTCAACCGCCGCCACACTTTGCCCCATTACGATGATTTGGGCTGGCTACATGACCGATCGGTTAGGGCCGAGAATGGTGCTCTTTTTGGGTGGAGCGCTTGAAGCGTTGGGTTACTTCTTAATGAGCATGAGTACCAATGCAGAAACGCTTTTTTGGGGCTTTGGCGTGGCTTTAGGGATCGGTAGCGGTTGTTGTGTTATTTCAACGACTGCGACCGCTGTAAAGCTTTTTCCTGAGCGAAGAGGATTTGCAGGCGGTTCTGTCACTGCCTTTTATGGGGTGGGCTCGATTTGTGTTCCGATTTTGACGAGTTGGTTGGGCAATGCCATTGGGATTGAAGCAACACTTCAGCTTTACGCCGTCATTTGTCTCGTTGTGATTTGGGGCGGGATTGTCTTTGTTAAGGTCGGGCCCACGAATACTAAGAAATCCGTGATTCCTAAGGGCGACCTTAATTGGCGTCAGATGCTTAAAACGCATCGCTTTTGGGTGATGTTTACGACGTTCGTGATGGGATCCATTGCCGCACAGATGATGTTTTCTCAAACGGTTTCAATTGCACAAAATCAGATTAATTTATCCGTTTCGGCTGCGGTTCTCTCTATTTCTGTCTTGGCCTTTGCCAATACGTTTGCGCGTTTTACGGCCGGGGCCATTTCAGATGCCATTGGTCGCGTCAACACCATCATTGTGGCGTTAGCGTGTTCAGCTTTAGGTCTTCTTTGTTTAACGCTTGCCGGGCACGGCGATCAGTACCTCTTTTTTGCGGGCCTTGCCGGTATCGGTCTTTGTTACGGGTCTTGCGTAGGCGTCTTTCCAGGATTTACTACGGAGCAGTTCGGTGTCACGAATGCTAGTTTAAATTACGGCATTATGACGCTTGCGTTTGCTGTGGCGGGTATCGTGGGTCCCAATATCATTCAGTGGGTTGTCACGGGCGGCAATTACGACACTGGGTACTTTTTTGCGATCGGATTCAGTGTGATCGGTATTGTGGCTACTTATGCGTGTCGAACCTTCGATTTGAAGCGCCGGTAGACAAGAAAAAAGGAGGTTTCAATGTGACTTGAACCCCCCATCTCTCGGAGTTAATTTTCAATCAGATTAGATCCAGTTCTTTTGACGGAATTCTTTGAGCTTTTTAACAAAGTAGCGCATTTGGTCAGGCGTGCCCAATGAAATACGGCACCATGTCGTGGCAGGCGGGAAAGGACGACCTACCATGATGTTTTCTGCTTTCATGCGATCCATAAAGGGCTTCAACGGAGCCTTTAAATCCATAAACACGAAGTTCGTTTGACTCTTAAGGTAATCGATCTTAAGTTCATCCAATGCATCGGTTAAGATTTTTCTTGCCTTGGCATTTTCGTTACGGCTCACCTTCAAGAATTCTTTATCCGTGATTTCTGCCAATGCGGCTTCAATCGAGCATGTATTCATCATGATGTCGTAGGCGACATGAGCACGGGCTTTTTTGATAACGGAGGGGGCTGCGTAGGTAAAGCCCAAACGCATCCCCGCCATGGCAAAAATCTTAGAGAAGGTCTTCAACACGCAAAGATTTTCGTAGCCTTCATCAACCAAGACCTTGGCAGAGACAAAGCCAGGGGCATTGACGAATTCAGCGTAAGCTTCGTCAATGACAAACATCGTATTGGCAGGCTTTGAACGAATCCAATTAAGTAATGCCTTAGAGTCAACAATGGTTGAAGTCGGGTTATTCGGATTGACAAAGTAGACAATAGACGGCCCCTTGTATGAGGCAACGGCTTTTTTCAACCCTTCAAGATCAATACTCCAATTCTTGCCCATGGGAACTTTCGTAATGCGCGTATGACCGTTTTTACGAACAGTATCTTCACAGAAAATTCACGGCGGAAGCCTCCATTAATGGGAGGAGGAAGCCATGCAACGACGTCAGTCGTTGAAGTAAAATACGTCCAATGACTAGCCCAAGCTTCATTCTCGAACTCCCTATTAAAGTCAACGATTCTGAATCAAGGATGATTCTCAGAAAGTTTGAGTTTGCCCGTCTGCTTCATAACGCAACATTGGGCACTGCCTTGGGACAGCTGCAACAAATGCGACAAGACCCTCAGTGGAAAAAAGCGTGTAACTTGCCAAAAGGAAAAGAGCGATCAGAACTCTTTCGAAATCTCGATCGTCAGTACCGGTTAACCGAGTATGACCTGCACGCTGTGATTGCGAAGCACCGTGAGAGAAGCGGACGAAAAGATCAGTTGGGTATCAATGAAACCCAAAAAATTGCCACTCGTGTTTATCAAAGCATTCGTCGTTATCAGCTTGGATTGGGAGGTCGCCCTCGCTTTAAGTCTGTTTCCCGTGGTTTGCACAGCATTGAGGGAAAGACTAACACCACCGGCTTGAAGTTCAATGTTCAAAAATCCGTTCTCAGTTGGTGTAAACATGATTACCGCGTTATCATTGATGCCCAAGATGACTACATCCAAAGGGCGCTTCAAAAAGACGATGGTACCAGGTACAAGAAGATTAAATACTGCCGGTTGGTTCGTAAGACCATTAAAAACCGTGAGCGCTTCTTTTTGCAAGTTCTCTTGGAAGGAATCGCCCCCGTTAAGCATATTTATGCACCCGACAGTGAACGCCTTTCCATTGATCCGGGACCTCAAGCCATTGCTGTATTTTGTGAACAATTCGCAGGGAAGATCCAGATAGCGCCAACGGCAAAAGTTAATGAAACGGTCATTCGTCGAATGCAACGATCGATGGATCGAAGTTTGCGTCAAAATAATGAAGAGGTCTATGAAAGTAATGGAACTCTGAAAAAGGGTG
>CAJLGW010000061.1 GCA_905206345.1 uncultured Sutterella sp.
CTCTGACTTTGTCAACTTATTTATCAATTTCACACGTTTTCGTGATGAACCTTTTTCCCAATCGACCCCCCCCGTCTCGCTTTGGGCTAAAATTAAGAGTTTGTGAATATTTTTTATTGTTGAGACCTCCATGCCACTCGTGATTGACAGCAAAGAAGGCAGTTTTCGACTCAATTACCTCTTCAATCGCATTGAACGTAGTTTGGATAACCGCGAAAACTGGCACATCTTCTATCAAGATGAAACCGATCCTTTGGGCACCCTTTTTGGATTGACGGTGCACCGTGAGAAGCTCTATGTCGTAACGAGCTCGGGCGTTTACGCCTCTGACTTAAATGAGCCCTCTTTTGAGCGAGCCTGCCCGCAACGTAAGGGCGAGGACTACGTGGACATTGAGAGCTTTGGCAATATGCTTTACGCCTGCACCAATAAAGGCATCTATCAAGCGGCATCCGGCGCTCGTTGGCGTCTGAAATACGACGGCACCACCTGCGGTCACTTCTTCTCACTTTTAACGTTTAATGGCGCTCTTTTAACGGCTTGTGAAAAAGGCATTTACGTTGCCTCTCAAGAAGGTCGTTTCTGGCACCCTCGCTATACAGGCAAAGACTTTGGAATGTTTGTAGCCATCGACGCACGTGACGGCGTTTTGTATGCGCAAACCAATAAAGGCTTTTGCGTGAGTCACGATAATGGTCAACACTGGGAAACGCACCCGCGCCTGATGGGTCCCTGGACAAACGCCATGGGTGGCTCCATGATTTTTGAGCCACGCACGCCTAAAAAGCGCCCTTATAACGATTAATCACACCACATTGAATTTCATTTAAGAGGCAACACCATGTTAGAACGCTCTTACGGTCGTCAAACGAACGAAATGCGCCCCGTGCGCATTACCACTCACTACACCAAGCACGCTGAAGGCTCTGTCTTGATTGAAGTGGGCGAAACGAAAGTAATTTGCACGGCGTCTGTCACTGAAGGTGTGCCTCGTTTTATGAAAGACAAAGCCGAAGGATGGGTGACGGCTGAATACGGTCTTTTGCCTCGTGCGACGCACACGCGTTGCGACCGCGAAGCTGCTAAGGGTAAGCAATCGGGTCGTACGCAAGAAATTCAACGCTTAATCGGCCGCTCTTTGCGTGCCATTGTTGACCGTACCAAGATGCCAGGCTTTACGATTCAATTGGACTGCGATGTGATTCAAGCCGATGGTGGCACGCGCTGCGCTTCTATTACGGGCGCTTGGGTGGCATTATCTTTGGCCGTTCAAACAATGTTAGAAAAAGGTCAAATTACCGAGTCTCCGATCAAAGGCCATGTTGCTGCAATCAGTGCCGGTATTTATGACGGCACGCCCGTGGTGGATTTGGATTACGTCGAAGACAGCCACTGCGGTACCGACATGAATTTTGTGATGACCTCTGACGCACGTTTCGTTGAAATTCAAGGCACGGCAGAAGGTGAACCCTTTAGCCAAGAGGAAATGAACACCATGACGCAATTGGCTAAAGACGCCATCATGCAACTCATTGACGCTCAACGCAAAGCTATCGCCTAAAGGAAAAGAATCGCTATGAAAATCGTTTTAGCCAGCAACAATAAGGGCAAACTTCGCGAATTCAATCGCCTCCTTCAACCCTTAAACGTCGAAGTGCATCCGCAAGGCGAATTCAACGTACCGTCGGCTCCCGAACCCTACGGTACATTCTTGGAAAACTGCTTAACAAAAGCCCGTCACGCCGCTCGCGAAACGGGATTGCCCGCTATTGCCGATGATTCCGGTATTTGTGTTGATGCATTGGGGGGATTGCCTGGCGTTCTTTCTGCTCGCTTTGCAGGCGAGCCGTCAGACGATGCGAAAAACAACGCCCTTTTGATAGAAAAACTCAAAAACGAAACAAACCGCAACGCTCACTACACGTGCGTTTTGGTGGCCGTGCGCCACCCTGACGATCCCGAGCCCATCGTTGCCGAAGGCCGTTGGTACGGTGAAGTCATTGATGAGCCCAAGGGCGACGGCGGTTTCGGCTATGATCCCCATTTCTTCTTACCGAGCCATCAAAAAACGGCTGCGGAATTGTCCTTAGAAGATAAAAACGCCATCAGCCATCGCGGTCTTGCCATGGTGAAATTGATTGAAGAGATGAAGCGTCGCTGGACTTTATGATTGCCAAAGACATTCCTCTTTCACTCTACGTTCATTGGCCGTGGTGCGTAAGAAAGTGCCCTTATTGCGACTTTAATTCGCATGCGCTGCCCACCTGTCAAAGCGAGGCGACAGTCGCTTACATGAAGGCCCTTGTTGCCGACATGAAAAGAAGTCTTACGCTCGTGGGGAAGCGCCCATTGCAAAGCATTTTCATCGGTGGCGGAACGCCGTCATTGATTGCTCCCACGGCGCTTGAGCATTTTTTAGACGAAGTTGCCAAGACGTATTCATTGGCCTCAGACATTGAAATCACGATGGAGGCCAATCCCGGCACGATTGATGCCGAGCACTTTCACGCTTACCGTCAAGCCGGCATTAATCGCCTCTCCATGGGTGTGCAAAGTTTTAGCGATGAAAAACTCTCAGCACTGGGAAGAATTCACAATCGAAGTGATGCTTGGAAAGCGATTGAAATCGTCCACCAGAACTTCGATAACTTTAATTTAGATGTGATGTATGCCTTGCCCTCTCAAACGCTTCCTGAGCTCATTTTTGACCTCACAGAGGCATTAAAAGCCAAGAGCACACATTTGTCCTTTTATCAACTCACGATTGAACCCAATACGGTCTTTGCCAAAAAGACACCCGAGAATTTACCCGACGACGATCTTTGCGCTCAAATGCAAGAAACCGTTGTGAGTACCCTTGAGGCTCATGGCTTTGAGCATTATGAAATTTCAGGTTATGCCAAGCCCGATCGTCGCTGTCGTCATAACCTCAATTACTGGCAGTTTGGCGACTACATCGCCTGTGGCGCCGGCGCTCACAGCAAAATCACAACGCAAGACGGTCAAATCTTAAGAGAAGTTCGTTACAGCCAACCTGAGAGCTTCATCCGCCACGCATTAGATGACTCTGCCATTGCTCAAACACGCATCGTAGAGAAGGATGAACAGGCCTTTGAATTCATGCTCAATGCCCTTCGACTCAAAGAAGGTGTTAGCATTGATACATTGTTACAAAGAACCGATCTGACATTAGAAGATATTGCAGAGCCTTTGAAGAAAGCACAAAGCTTAAAACTGATGTCCGATCCGTTAGAGCGCATTGTTGCGACACCGACCGGTTGGAACTATCTCTCCGATCTTCAAGAGTTATTCCTTTAAGCGGTCTCGCTCCAAGTGACTCAAAGGAATATAAGAATTAATGCATTCCGTCATCCAATTACTCGGTGGCATTGCCCTTTTACTTTGGGGCACTTACATGGTCAAAACCGGCATGTTGCGCACATTCGGTTTGGCCCTGCGTGATGTTCTGTCTCGTCAACTCAAAAACCGTTTTAAGGGCTTTTTTGCGGGCTTTTGTCTCTCGACTCTTTTGCAAAGTTCAACCGCTGCCACCCTTTTGGTTGCGGGTCTCCAATCCGAAGGTGTGGTGACAACGGCCATTGGTTTGAGTGCCATCATGGGGGCAGACTTAGGGAGCGCTTTCGTTGCGCGTGTTTTGAGTTTTAATCTTTCTGCCTACGCCCCCTTTTTAATCATTGTCGGCGCCTTTTTGTTCTTTTATAAGACACCCCGCAAACGTATCGGACAATTTGGACGCGTTTTGATCGGTTTGGGCTTTGTGATGACGTCTCTCGCACAAATCATTGCTTCCACCCAACCGCTTCGCAACAGCACGGAGTTTTTCCCCGTCTTTCAAATGTTTGCCGATATGCCTTTGCTTGCCATGCTCGCAGGTGGCTTATTAGCGCTCGGGTGCTTTTCAAGCTTAGCCGCCGTGGTCATCACGCAAGGCCTTTTAACCGCCGGCGTGTTGCCCGCTTACACAGCGCTTTGGGCGGTTTTAGGTGCCAATATTGAAAATACGATTTTGGCTGTTATTACGACGCTTCCCGTGGGTTACGCCGGTCGACGTGGACCCACGGTCAATGGCATTTATCGTCTCTGCTACTCTTTCTTGGGTGCCATTTGCCTCACATTCATTCCCGCTTTATCAAACACTTTTGCGCAATTGCCCGACTCGGCCATTTATTTCCACTTGGCCTTTAACACCATTGGTGGATTGATTAGTTTGTGCCTTATTGCTCCCATGGCACAACTTGCTGAAAAAATCTTACCGACGCCCAAAGAACTCTCTGTAGTACCAAAGGCCGCAAAAAATCTCTTTGTGAAAGAAAACTTTATTTCGCCTGCCGTTTCCCTTCGCATCACGCGAAAAGAAATCTGTCAAAGCATTCAAGAAGTGCAAGCGTTTTGGCATGAAATTGAGGATCTCTTAAGACGCAATCCGGAAGAAGGGCAAATTCTTCAGTTGCTTGATCGCGAAAGCTATATTCGTCAACACTGCGAATCGGTGAGTCTATTTCTCTCACGCGTCATTCAAGAGCCTTTAAACCAAACTGAGGCGATTACTTGGCAAAACCTCAAGAGCATTAACGGTTCAATGAAGATCACGTTATCGGTCATGGATCGTGTGATTGAAGTGCTTCGAGAACAAAAGTGCAGCAAAAATAAAGAATTTAGTCCCATTGGCCTTAAGGAACTTCTGGCATATCACGAACGTGTCACAAAGTGCTTAAGCATTTTGCGTGTCATTATCGAAACCGAAAACGAAGGGCAACGTACTGACTTGGTCAAACTCTTAAAAGAAGAACGCAATAATGCGTTAAAGGGTGGTTTGGCCTTGACACAAACGCACATGGAGCGTGTTGCCATCGGTATCACCAGCGCCATTGAAACGAGCGCCCTTCACCTTGAATTGCAATCCTTATTCAACCGCCTCTGCGGCACGATCTACAGTGCTGTGAGCACGGAAATGGATGTCACGGACATGGCGAGTTACCTCGCCAAGAAGAAATAAAAAAAGAGACCAGACAACTGATCTCCATTTTGAACTGATGGTCGGGGCGGCGGGATTCGAACTCGCGACCCCTTGCACCCCATGCAAGTGCGCTACCAGGCTGCGCTACGCCCCGACATCAAGGATGAGAATATTACACGAAAGTTTTTTTATTTTCAATCTATTTAACTACTCTTCTAAATATTTAAACACAACATATTCATCTCTAACTTCTGTATCCGTAATAATCATATTTCCAATCCAATAGGAATCTCCCCTACTAGATCTTCTAGAAGTATGAATCACTCCATTTCCAGAAACTTCTCTTACTTTTTGGACTATTAAACGTTTTAGAGCAGAAGCTTCACCTATATCGTCAGTGAATTCCCCATCTATATAGCCAATAATCTTAAACGGATGTGAGGGGGCTCCTTTAACCCAAATTTCTACCCCATCTACCGTATCACAAGCACCTCCATCCCCTTTAAATACTTGGGTTTCTCCTACAAATGATCGATATTCAATATTCGCAGTACAACCCATTAAAATCGCTGTACACAAAGAAAGTATTACCAATATCTTCATAAATAACTCCACTAAACTTAATTAAAGCTCATTGCTGACCAAATATTTCTTACTCTACTCCAAGTCCTTACTCGTTGATAAATATGGGAGAAGAGTAAGTCTTTCTTTTCAATTTTTATTGATAAAAACAAAAAGAGGACTGACTTTCACCAATCCTCCCTTTTCTCAAACGCTAGGCGTTTCTTACTTCTTACCCCAAAGGAATGGAGCAATATGCGTCAACGAATTTTGTTGCGACTTCGGCACTTTCATGCCAATCGTAAACGCTTGACGTTGACCCGGCAGAGGCGGCACGACCAAACGTGACGTATCGACTTTGCGCTCTTCGGTCTTGGTCTCAACTTTGGGGGCTTCTTGAGAAGCAACCGTCTCCGTCACGGACTCTTCCTTAACCTTGGCCACGGAAGACACCGGAGCATTTCCCGTTAAAAATTCATCCACCGAAGATTCGGTTTTAGGTTCCACATCAACGGGTTGCGGCGCAAACACCGGTTCTTCAACCTCTTCTTCGATTTCTTCAATAACGGGCTCGGTTTCAATAGCGGGCAAGGGCTCAGGCTCGGCCACCACCTCTTCTTTAACTTCGACAGGGGCCTTCGAGGGCGTCATGTTGCCAATCTTCGGACTCAAAGTTAAGAAGTTTTCGCTATCGGCACCAAAGGCACCCAAGTCATAGGAATGAGGGGCAATCAACTCTTCCGTCTCTTGGCTCTTTTCTTCGATACGAGCCGTCTCTTCGGCCTTTAATTGCTCCTCTTGAGCAATCAAAGTCGCAAGATCTTCAGAGACGAGAGAAAAATTTGAGACTACTTCCTCATTAAAGGCTTGCATGTCCGTCTTCTGAGAGGGAACATCGCCAGAAGCCGTCAAAAGCGCACGAATCGCACGCAACTCATCCAAAATGGGAGACATGTCCATTTGAACAACCGTCTCTTTCTCTTCGATCACGGGCAAGGGAGCCGGAATCTTCTCATCCAAAATCTCTCTTGCTTTGTCTTGAACTTGCAGTTCATGAATCTTGTTGCGAGCGCCCAAAATCGTGTAGTGTTCTTCGTACAACAAATGTTGAATTGTACGAATCAATGACACGTCTTCAGAGCTGTAGTAACGGCGGTTGCCACGCTTGGTCGGACGCAATTGAGGGAATTCTTGTTCCCAGAAACGCAAGACCGACGGGTTCACGCCGATTAACTTCGCAACGTCTCCAATGGGCAAAAAACTCCCCAGAAGCTCCTCTTCAGGCGCTTCGAGTTCGGTGAGCTCAAATGAAGTCGGCTCGCTTTCGAGCATGCGAACAGGTTCTTCAGAAGCCATCTTTTGCCTCCTGACGTTTAAATTTCAGCTTCGTCTTTCAAAGAAGGATGGGTCTTAGCGACCGCTTCCTTTAACTTTTGGCTAGCGTGGAACGTCACCACGCGACGAGCCGTAATAGCAATTTCTTCACCCGTCTTGGGGTTACGACCCGGACGTTGTGACTTATCACGCAATTGGAAGTTACCGAAACCAGAAAGCTTCACGGTGCGACCGCTTTCCAATGCCACACGGATTTCATCAAAGAATGCATCCACCATCAATTTGGCTTCACGCTTGTTCATACCCTGGCGAATAAAAAGCATTTCGACCAAGTCGGCCTTCGTCATCGTTTTTGTATTATCCATCTCGATCTCTCTCGATTTAGCGATTTCAATGATTGTTCGATTGTATCAAAGAAAAACTTTTCCTTTGATTTTCTTTGATTTTTTTTACATCTTTTAAGGGCTAAGGATATGAATTATTCTTCACACCCAAAGCCCTTTCAGTTAAAGCTTCAAGCCTTATTGACGCAACATGGCGCCGGCAGCTTCCAAGGCTTCGATCGCAGCCTTTAAGGCAGCATCGGCATCGTCACCGGAGAAGGTTTCTTCGGTCGGTTGCAACACCAAGTGGAAAGCCATGCTGGCCTTGGCCTCTTGCCCTTCTTCTGCAGCCATGTGATAAAGGTCAAATAAGCACAAGGATTCAAATGCCTTCAAACGCGTATCCGTTTGAGCAGCCTTTTCCACGGCTTCTTGCAATTGGCTAAACGTCACCGTGGCGGGCACCACCACACTGATGTCACGCAAAACGGGTTGGAACTTACTCACGGCTTCATGCCACGGCACCATCGTCGTTAACATGGGTTCAACGTCGATTTCAAAAACGACCGGCGCGTGCGGCAAGCCGTACGTTTGTTGCAACTTCGGATGCAATTCACCAACAAAACCGATTTCCTTGCCATTTAAGACGATGGCAGCGCTGCGACCCGGGTGCAAAGCGGGGAAGCTCTTAGCAACAAACTCGGCCTTTAACGGTGCCAACAAGCGTTCAACGTCGCCCTTGCCATCAAAGAAGTCCACGCTACGCGTGGCCACGGCCCATTGTTCACCCATGGCATCGCCATAGAGCAAACCGGCAATACGCACGGGTTGACGAACACCCTTGACGCTCCATTCAGTCGTCACAACACTTTCGTCACGTAAGAAAACACGACCCACTTCAAAGAGCTTGGCGCTCGTGACCTTACGGTTGAGGTTGTATTTCAAAATATCGACCAAGCCACCGATCATTTGCGTACGCATCACGGACAATTGGCTAGCGATCGGGTTGAGCAAGCGAATCGGATTCGTATTGCCAGCGAAATCCTTTTCCCAAGCTTCCGGAACGAAACTAAAGTTCACCAATTCTTGGTAACCGAGGTTAGCCAATTGACGACGAAGGTCATGTGCGCGACGCGTACCTTCAGGGCGCATCTTCATGGCTGCACGAGCCATCGGCGGCACGTCAGGCAACTTTTCGTAACCCACCAAACGGGCCACTTCTTCAATCAAATCTTCTTCGATTTCGATATCGAAACGGTAGGTCGGAGACTTCACGCTAAAGACGTCATTTTCAAGCGTGAATTCAAAGCCCAAGCGCTTGAAGCACTCAGCCATCGTTTCCGTTGAGATGTCCATGCCGATCACCTTACGGGCACGATCAGCACGCATCGTCACCACTTCACGAGCAGGCAACTGAGTCACAGCGTCAATCACGGGGCCCACCTTCGTGTCAGCCGTACCGCAGATATCAATGACCAAACGCGTCACGTATTGCAACACGTCTTCGGTAATACCGAAGTCAACACCGCGTTCATAACGGTAAGCGGCGTCGGTGGAGAAATTCAAACGACGGCAACGACCTTGAATGGCCTTTTGATGCCAGAAAGCCGATTCAATCGAAATGCAAGTCGTCTCATCGGTCACCTTCGTGTCTTCGCCACCCATGATGCCGGCCAACACCTTCGGGCCGTTGGCATCACAAATCACACCAAAGTACGGATCCAATTGAACCGTTTGACCATTCAAGAGTTCAATCTTTTCGCCTTCCTTGGCCCAACGAACCGTGTACTTGCCGCCGGCAATCTTTTGAGCATCGCTAAAGTGCGTGGGAACACCCATTTCCAACATCACATAGTTGGAGATGTCAACCAAAGCGGAAATACTGCGTTGACCACTGCGTTCCAAACGATCCTTCATCCATTGCGGAGTCGGAGCCTTCATGTTGATGTTGTCGATACGACGCGTCGTGTAACGACCGCACAAGTCAGCTGCTTGCACATCCAATTCGATCTTCGTATCGGAATTGGCTTGAACCGCTTCAATCTTGGGGAAGCGCACATCAGCACCCGTGACAGCATGCAAGTCACGAGCAACACCCACCATGGACAAAGCATCACCACGGTTAGGTGTTAACTTAATTTCAATCTTCTTGTCATCTAAATGACAGGCCTTGCGGATGTCTTCACCGATCGGAAGATCGTCGGGCAAAATCCACAAACCGGAATGGTCTTCCGTGATACCCAATTCACGAGCAGAGCACAACATGCCTTGAGAGAGCACGCCACGCATCTTGGCTTCTTTAATCTTGAAGTCGCCCGGCAACACAGCACCAATCATGGCGCACGGCACCTTGATCCCAGCGCACACGTTCGGTGCACCGCAGACGATTTGCAATAAGGACTCTTGACCGACATCGACTTCACAGATGTGCAAGTGGTCAGAGTTTTCATGATCGCGGCAGGAGATGACCTTAGCGACAACGATACCGGTAAAGGCAGGAGCCACAGAATTGACTTCTTCAACTTCCAAACCGGCCATCGTCATGGCTTCACACAACTCGTCGGAGGTCAATTCCGGATTGATATAGGAGCGTAACCAACTTTCAGAAAATATCATTTCTTTTCTCTTTGATAATTGACGAACAACGAACCATTAACGATTGAATTGCTTCAAGAAGCGCAAATCGCCTTCGAAGAACAAGCGCAAATCGTCAATACCGTAACGCAACATCGTCAAGCGTTCCAAACCGGAACCGAAAGCAAAACCGATGTACTTTTCAGGATCTAAACCGTAGTTGCGAACCACATTCGGGTGCACTTCACCAGCGCCCGAGATTTCCAACCAACGACCCTTCTTCGGACCACTCGTGAACATCATGTCCACTTCAACGGAGGGTTCCGTGAACGGGAAGTAGCTCGGACGGAAACGAACAACCAAATCTTCCGTTTCAAAGAAACGACGCAAGAAGTCGGTGTAAACACCCTTCAAGTCAGAGAAACTCACGTTGGTATCAATCCAAACGCCTTCGACTTGGTGGAACATCGGAGAGTGCGTAGCGTCGCTATCAACACGGTACGTACGGCCCGGAGCGATGACCTTGATCGGAGCTTGGTGCGTACGGGCGTAGCGCACTTGCATGGGAGAGGTGTGCGGACGCAACGGCAACAACTTACCCGTTTCATCCTTCATGTCCACGTAGAACGTATCTTGCATGGAACGAGCCGGGTGATTGGGCGGATTGTTCAATGCCGTAAAAGAGTACCAGTCCGTTTCGATTTCGGGGCCGTCAGCAACGTCAAAACCGATGGAAGCAAAGATTTCTTCAATACGCATTTGCGTGGCAATCACCGGGTGAATGCCGCCTTGCGGATACTTACGACCGGGTAAAGTCACGTCAAGGGCTTCTGCCGCTAAACGAGCGGCTAACTTTTCGTTAGCCAATTCTTCACGACGAGCTTCGAGCGCTTGCTCGATTTCGCGCTTGGCAGCGCCTAACGCTTGACCCATTTCACGCTTTTCTTCGGGCGTCAACTTGGACAAACCCTTCATCAAAGCCGTGATGGAACCCGTTTTCCCTAAAAACTTCGCCTTGGCATCTTCCAAAGCTGCCGGTGCAGCCGCTTGAGCAAAAGCGCTCTTGGCCTCGGCGACAATTTGCGACAAATCTTGCATAGTATCTTGATTTTTTGGTCAAAGAAAAAACTTATTATAGCCTCTGAAATGACGATTTTCCTATGATTTTTCTAAGAATTTTCGATTTTTACAGCAACCTCCGTAAAGCCCCTGTTTTCAAACGGGGGATATGAGGAGCAAAGTCGTAAGACTTTGTAAATCTACCAGTCGAAAAAATCGTTGATTGATCTCTATTGATAAAATTAAAGCTATGGAACTGATGCTCAACTATTCTTTCGAACTGAAACTCAACACGACCCAACGGCGTTTCTTAAGTCAAACGGCGGGAGCGGTGCGTTTCGTTTGGAATCATTTTCTAGCTGAGCAAAAAGCCATTCAAGAATCCCGCATCACCATCTATCACCAAAATAAAGAACGCGTTGAACAAGGACTAGATCCCTTGCCTCAACCGTCCTTGCTCTCCTTTAACGAGTGTTGCAAAGCGCTCACCGCTCTTAAACGAACGGAAGGTACTCAATGGTTAAATCAACCCATTGCGCAAGCCTTGCAACAAACGTTGCGTGATCAAGATCGTGCCATTCGAGAATCCTTTAAGAATGGCAAAGGTTTTCCACGTTTTAAGTCCAGAGATCATGGTGATAGTTTCCGATTGCCTCAACCTAAAAGTGAAGACATTGACGAAGCCAACGCTCGCGTCTTTGTCCCGAAGTTAGGGTTTGTGCGCTATCGGAAAAGTCGAGACACGGCCGAAGGGCTTGTTCGTCAAGTAACGATCAAGCGCGATGGGACGAAGTGGTTTGTGGTGATCACGAAGTTGATCATAAACTACCAACCGCTTGAGACGCTTGCCGGTGAATGTGGGATTGATTTGGGCGTTGCCCAAACCGTCACCACCTCAGAGGGCAAGGTCTATCAAATCGATATCGATCGCATCAAGGCCATTGAAAAGCAAATTGCTCAAAAGCAGGGTTCATCACACTTTAGCGTGAAAGTTGTAAAACCCAAGCAAAAAGTGGTAACA
>CAJLGW010000062.1 GCA_905206345.1 uncultured Sutterella sp.
GTTGGTTGTATTTCCAGTGAAAGTAGGACATTGCCTGGCTCCCCATTCAAAAGCCCTGAAGTGAAAACTTCAGGGCTTTTAGTCTTTCTAGACTCCCAAAATAGAAATAAACTTTAACAATCAGAGTCTGATGAGAATGTTATGTCGTTAGGTCTAGTGGTTGAAGGCGGTGGCGTTCGTGCGATGTACGCTGCCGGTGTTTTGGATGTTCTTTCTGATCTCCAGATTCATTTTGATGGTGTGATCGGTGTCTCTGCGGGCGCTATCCATGGTTGCTCTTTTGTCTCCGGTCAAAAGGGTCGCAGCCTTCGGTACTACAAGCGATTCATTTCTGATGACAGGTTCTTTAGCCTTAAAACACTCATTAAAACAGGCAATATTGTTGATACTCAATTTTGTTATCACGACATTCCTGAAAAACTCGATGTCTTTGATGAAGCTGCATTTGAAGCTTCAGGAACTCGATTTTTTGTTGGTTGTAGTAACGTTGAAACAGGTGAACCTGAATACCTTGAACTCAAAAACATGTTTGAGGAGATAGAGGGTTTAAGAGCTTCGGCCTCATTACCTTATCTTTCTAAGATCGTTGAGTTCCGAGGCTTGAAACTGCTCGATGGCGGTTGCGTTGATAGAATTCCCGTTAAAGCCTTTCAAAAGATGGGATTCGATCGAAATGTCGTTGTCTTAACTCAACCCCGAACGCATAAAGTTAAAGATCGGGATGCCTGCTTAGCCCCTCTTTTTTACCGTCAATACCCCGAGTTCTGTCAGGCATTTAAAAGCTCTTCTCAAACATATGAAGAGGCTCAACGTTATATTGAAGCGGAAGAAAAAGCAGGGAGAGTATTTGTTATCCGACCGCAAACATCCTTAAATGTCGGTCGTTTGACGAGAGACCCAGAGGCTGTTCAATACGCCTATAATTGTGGAGTAAGGGACGCTCAAGCAAAGCTCAATGATTTATTGCGATGGGCATGAAAAAGGCGTGCTTTCATATAAACACGCCTCCACAGATCAACTGGGCCATTAATGAGCAAGCAAATTGGCCACACCCGCACCTAAGACCGTCCCTAAAAGCAACCATCCGGTGCATGCACGGTTGCTTACGCGATTAACAACCGTACCGACAAATAATCGCTTTTCACTTTTCTGTTTGCCTTGAATTCTGGAAATTTTTCTAACACGATAGACCGCCCAGAAAACAGAAGTAAACAATGCAAAGAGAAAAATCGCTTGAAGCAATAAGAGTAAATGCGAGCGCATAAGAGACCCTCCTTTTTGAGAGGAGCTCTTTAATTGTATAGGTTCAGACTTATTTTGTATATTAATATTAGGGTTTTCGGCCGAAAGTAGCTAAAAGGCAACACATAATGATTTAAAATAGCCCCCTATGTGTATGTATTTTTAAACAGAGGGTGAGAGCAATGACTCCGTTGATTTTCGGTGTATGGGATGGCAAGTTCTATGACAATCGCCAAACCTATGCCCCTACGTCACCTGACGAGATTCCGTTAGATCAGTTTTCTCAATTCAATCCCGGCAACCCGATCATGTCATTTGTTTGTGATCGCGGTTTCTTAGTTTTAGATCGTCGTGCGAATTTAGCCTTCTCTCTTTGGCGCTATTACGAACGCGCAGAGCGGGAAACGTGTGGTAAATGCACGCCGTGTCGTATTGGTGTTTCTGTTATTGCCGATGCCTTAACGAAAACGGTTAAGGGGCAAGCCAAGGATGTCGATTGGGATTTTGTCGAGTCTATCGCCCTTCAAATGAAAGAGACAAGTTTGTGCGGCATTGGGATGACGACACCCGAAGCCCTTCTCGGAGCATTGAAGTACTGTCCGGAAGAGCTTAAAAATGCGATGCCTGTGCCCGCGAACGTCTATGACTATTACACGCTCTTGACGGCTCCTTGCGTAGAAGCGTGTCCAGCTCACGTTGATGTGCCGCGCTACATTGACTACATTAAGTCGGGGGAACCGGAAATGTCCGCCGCCGTGCTTTTGAAGCACTATCCGTTGGTGGGCAGTTGTGGTCGAGTTTGTGTTCGTTATTGCGAAAAGGCTTGCCACCGCGGTTTGTTGGACGAACCTGTTGATATCAAGAATTTGAAGCGCTACGCCGCGGATGCCACGGGCAATATGCGTGAACTCTTTGCTCAAGCCTATCAACAAACCAACCCCTTAAGTCCTCGTGTGGCCGTGGTGGGGGCGGGCCCTGCCGGTATTAACTGCGCTTATCACTTATTGCTCCAAGGCTATAAGGTCGATATCTTTGAAGCCAACTCTCATGCCGGTGGCATGGCTCAAGTGGGTATTCCTCAATATCGCTTACCTAAAGGTTTGCTTGAAAGTGAAACGGAAGTGATCACTCAATTGGGCGGTCGTTACCACTTCCGTCAACGTTTGGGTTACGACTTCTCCTTAACGGACCTCTTTAATAAGGGTTACAACGCCATCTTTATTGGTGTGGGTTGCTCCAAGGGGATGTATCTCGGTCTTGAGAACGAAGATACGGAATTGGATGGCTACTTTAACGGCATTGATTTCTTGCACAAGGTCGAAAGCTCTGTCTCGGGTCATCGTCCGATGAAGTTAAAGGGTGACGTGGTGGTCGTCGGTGGCGGCAACGTCGCCATGGACTGCGCTCGCTCGGCCGTTCGTATGACAGACGGCACGGTGCACGTCGTTTACCGTCGTACGGAAGAAAGCATGCCGGCTGACCACGAAGAAGTCGTAGCAGCTAAAGCTGAAGGCATCCAATTCCATTTCTTGTCTTTGCAAAAAGAAATTATGAGTGAAGATGGTCACGTGACGGGTTTAAAGATTTCTTCCATGCGTGAAGAAATGGTTCCCGGCAGCAAGCGCGGGAAGTTAATTGAAATCGATGGCACGGAACGTGTCCTTAGCTGTGACAACTTGATCGCCGCTATCGGTCAACGTTTGGATCAAAGCGTGCTCTGTGACGATGATGGCATTATCTTTGACCGTCGTGGCAATATCCAAGTATCTGACGCCTTGGCAACAACGCGTCCCGGCGTTTTCGCAGGCGGCGACTCTGCCACGGGTCCGACCACTTTGATTGACGGTATGGCCCAGGGTCAAATTGCCGCTCAATCTATTCACGAATACTTAACGCGCGGTTCCGTTGGCTTTGTTGCCCGTCGACGCATGAGTCAGTTGATTAAAGACGGACACCGCATGAGCCGCAACGGCAAACCTTTTGATTTGTGTACGCAAGAGCGCTACAAATTAAAAACCTTGACGATTGAAGAACGCAAGGGCAATTTCGAAGAAGTGGACCTTTCCATGAGTGATGAAGATGCCATTCGTGAAGCCAATCGTTGTATACGTTGTTACCGTATTTATGGCGTTGTGACCCAATTGCCGATTCCTGGTAATACGAGCCACACTCAAAATCATGCCGTCTAAAGGGGAGCATCATGGAAAATTTTGCTTGGTTTAACGGCCAAAAGATTGAATTTACGCCGGGTGAAACGATTTTAACGGTAGCAAAAGCCCACGGAATCTTTATTCCGACGCTTTGCGCCTATATGCCTTTGAATCACACGCCGGGTACGTGCCGCATGTGTTTGGTGGAAGTCTTTGAAGAAGGTGAGGAAACCGGTCGAATTGTGACGGCTTGTACAACGCCCTTAAAACCCAATCAAAGGATCTTTACTCGTAACGAACGTGTTCGAAGCATGCAACGCTTGCAAATGAACATGCTCTTTGCCGATCACGATCAAGATTGTAAGAGCTGTGCCCGACACGGTGACTGTGAATTGCAAGACGTTGCTCTTTTTATTGGGATGCAACGTACGCCTTTTGCCGGTCACTATTTAACGAAGCGCCCCTTTGACGATACCTCTGCCGGCATCGTTCGTGATGTCAATAAGTGCATCCGTTGCGGCCGTTGCGTGGAAGTGTGTCGTCAAGTGCAAGGTATTGGCGCATTGACGATTGCCGACTTTGGTTTGATGAGTGGCGTCGGTATGACCGGTGCCAAGAATTGGGTGGATTCGGAAAAGTGTGTTCAATGCGGTCAATGCACGCTCGTTTGCCCGACGGGTGCCTTGAGTGAAAAGGATGAAAACGACAAAGTCCTTCGCATGATCGATGACCCGGAAATCACGACGGTCTTTCAAATTGCGCCGTCAGTGCGGGTGACCTTGGGTGAAGAGTTCGGGTTACCGACGGGGGCAAATGTCGAAGGCATGATTGTGAGCGCACTTCGTCAAATCGGTGCTGACTATGTGATGGACACGAATTTCGCAGCCGACATGGTGATTATGGAAGAAGGCACGGAATTCTTAACGCGCCTTCAAGCCCGCCAAAAGGGGGAACCGGTTGCCTTGCCGATGTTTACGTCGTGCTGCCCGGGTTGGGTTAATTTCGTTGAAAAGCACGTTCCGATGATCATGGAATACTTGTCAACGACGCGTTCGCCTCAAGCGGTCTTTGGTGCTTTGGCTAAGGAATTCTTGCCTGAAAAGTTGGGGGTGAAAAAAGAAAACCTTCGTGTGATTTCGGTCATGCCCTGTACGGCCAAAAAGGGTGAAGCACAACGCGATACGTTGATGCGTGAACCGGAACTCTATGACGTTGATGCCGTCTTGACGGTTCGTGAGTTGGCCAAACTCATCCGTCGTAGTGGTTTGCACCTCAAAAATTGCGAACCGCAAGCGTACGATAGCAACGCGCATTTCACGAACTATTCCGGTGCAGGTGCCATTTTCGGCACGACGGGTGGCGTGATGGAAGCAGCGATTCGTACGCTTTATAGCCTCACCCACGAAGGCGCAACCTTGGCTCCGATTGTCTATACGCCCGTACGCGGCTTAGACGGTGTAAAGGAATCGGTGGTAAACCTTGGACCTTATGGTGACGTTCGTATCGCAGTGGTGCACGGTTTAAGTCGTACAAACGCATTGTTAGAAAGCATGAGTCGAGGCGAAGTCGTCTATGACTTTGTTGAAGTGATGGCTTGCCCCGGCGGTTGCATTGCCGGCGGTGGTACGCCTCGCAAGAAAAATCGCTATCAACCCTTTGCCCAAGTGCGTCAAGAAGCGCTTTACGACATCGATGAAAAGATGACGCTTCGTGAGTCTCACAAGAATCCTCAAGTCATTGCGATGTATGAGGAGAATTTGGGAGAACCGGGCAGTCACATTGCCCACGAAATGCTTCACTGTGAATATCGCAGCAAGAAACGTGATCGTGTGAGCCCGCAAGTGCGAAGACTTTGGCAATTGTTAGGCAAACGCTATACACAGCCGAAGAAAACGCGCTAAAATGCGTAACTGACTCAGGGCGGGGTGAAATTCCCCACCGGTGGTAATAGTCCACGAGCGCACGCCTCGAAGTTTACTTTCGAGGCGTGGTCAGTTGAATCGGTGCAATTCCGATACCGACGGTACAGTCCGGATGAAAGAGTAGCGCTAAGGCGTTCCAGCATTAGCGTGCGGGTTTTGCCGTTCCTGGCATGATCCTTTCCCCCTGATGCAATTTTTCAATGAAATTTCTTCTTTAAGAAAGGACGATCATGCATCAGTCTGAAAACCTTTTAATGCGTTACGGCAACGACAGTTTGGTTCGAGTCGAACGCGCTTTAAATGACTTGCGCGCCGGTAAAGGCGTGATGGTCGTTGATGACGAAGATCGCGAAAACGAAGGCGATTTGATTCTTTCCTCCCAATTTTTGACCGTTGAACAAATGGCTTTGATGATCCGTGAGTGCTCCGGTATTGTCTGCGTTTGTTTGCGTGATGAAGACTGTCGCCGTTTGCAATTAGACCAAATGGTCGCCAATAACACCAATACCCAAGGCACGGCCTTTACGGTTTCCATTGAAGCTGCTCACGGTTGCACAACCGGTGTGAGCGCTGCCGACCGCGTTACGACCATTAAGGCGGCGGCTAATCCCGAAGGTAAGCCCGAAGATCTTTTGCGCCCCGGTCACGTCTATCCGTTGCGCGCTCGTACGGGTGGCGTGCTTGAGCGTCGCGGTCACACCGAAGCCACGGTGGACTTGATGCGTTTAGCAGGTCTTAATCCCGCCGGTGTTTTGTGCGAATTGATGAATGTCGATGGCACAATGGCCAAGTTGCCTGAAGTGTGCGCTTTTGCCGATAAGCATGATTTGTGCGTGATTTCTGTGGAAGATTTGGTGACTTATCGCCAAACGCAACAATGCTAGTCACAAAGAGGTTAAACACTAAGGGGCCAGTCGCAAGACTGGCTTTTTCTTTATCTGTGCAATAAGGAAAAGTCCCTAGTGAATGCGACCGGTCTAGTCGTTTCGACTTATAGGAAGTCTGGGCAATTTCGAGCATAATAGGGGAGTCGAAAATTTCCCTTTTGGAGCATTCATGAAACGTCGTTCCTTATTGGTAAGCGCTTTGTGCGTTGTTGCCGCTGGTAGTATTTTAACCGGTTGTTCGGATAAAGCCACTGAAGCTGGTGTCTTGAAGATCGGTTGCTCTCCTGTTCCTCATGCTGATATCTTAAAGGCTGCTATGCCCTTATTAGCCAAGGAAGGTGTAAAGCTTCAAGTGATTGAATTTACGGACTATGTTCAACCGAACATGGCCTTGGCAGATAAAGAATTGGATGCCAACTTCTTCCAACACAAGCCCTATTTGGATAACTTTAGCCAAGAACGAAAGTTGAGTCTTGAATCCTTGGTCGCTGTTCATATTGAACCGATGGGTGTGTACTCCAAGAAGGTAAAGTCGGTTTCAGCTTTGACGACCGGCATGAAGGTGGCGATTCCTAACGATCCTACCAATGGTGGTCGAGCATTGGCTATTTTGGCTAGCGCCGGTTTCTTTAAGATGAAGGATGGTGTGGGTGTCAACGGTACGCCCGCTGACATCATTGCTAATCCTCACAAGATCCAAGTTATTGAAATGGAAGCCGCAGTGTTGCCGCGTGCTTTGGAAGACGTGGATTTTGCAGTGATTAATTCCAATTACGCTTTGGGCGTGAACTTGAACCCGATGAAGGATGCTCTCTTTATTGAAAGTAAGGACTCTCCCTACGCCAATATCGTGGCTGTCCGTAAGGGTGACAATCGTAAAGAACTTCAAGCCTTGACGAAGGTTTTAACTTCGCCTGAAATCAAGAAGTTTATTGAAGACAAGTACCAGGGCGCTGTGATTCCTGCGTTCTAATTAGGATACGACACAAAGAAAATGAACCGGGACGTTGAAAGACTTCCCGGTTTTTTAATTCAGGGGATTTGATGATTAAGAATCTTTTGAAATCATTGGGAAACGTGAAGCTTCTCTTTATTGGGATGCTTTTCATGGCTTTGGGGATCAGTCTCATTACCCGCGTTCTGATCGGCACGACGCCCATCAGCAGTTTGCCTTTGGTAACGGCGGAGATTGCGGGTGTGACGTTCGGTACAACAACGTTTCTTTTTAATGCGAGTTTTGTGCTCATTCAAAAGTGCCTCTTAAGAGAGCGCTTTGATCACATCAATTGGCTTCAACTTCCTTTGGCCTTCGTCTTTAGTTTCTTCTTGGATATCTGCATGTGGGTGTTGAGTTTCGTGGATCCGCAACTCTATCTCACCAAACTCTCGCTTTCGATGTTAGGCAACGTCTTTTTAGGTTTTGGCGTGACGTTAGAAGTCCGCTCCAAGAGCATTCCGTTAGCCGGTGAAGGCCTTGTTATTGCGTGTTCTGTTGTTTTCAAGAAAAGTTTTTCTAATCTTAAAATTGTGAACGATGTTACGATGGTTGTTTTAGCCGCTATTTTGGGTTGGTTTGTTTTGGGTTCTTTTTATGGGATCGGTGAGGGAACTTTAATTTCTGCTTTAACCGTGGGGCTTTTTGTAAAGTTCTTTAATAGGGTGTTCGACAAATACCGTTGGGCATAATCTTTTTGGATTTAAGCTTGAAAGACAAAATCGCCATTGAATCGATTAAAGATCAATGGCGATTTCAATTGTTAGAAGTTTTAATAAAATCAGAAGCTTACATGATCCGGTTCGAGACCTGAGAAGCCGATCATCGGCAGTTTGTCTAATAGAGCGATGTCTTCTTCAGCGAGCTCAAACGTAAAGCTCTCAAGATTTTCCTTTTGGTGCTCAGGATTCATCGACTTTGTAATCGGGATGATATTGTGATGAGCAATCCAGCGCAAAATCACCTGAGACGGGAACTTCCCGTACTTAGTTGCCAACGTTTCAATTTCTTCTTTATGCAACAACTCGCCATGGCCCAAAGGTGACCAAGCTTGAATTTGAATACCCGAGCGTTGGCAAAATTGAACCGTGGCTTTTTGCATGTAACCGGGGTGATACTCGATTTGATTAATGACGGGAGCGATGTTGGCACGGGCTAAGAAACTCACCAAGTGGTGAATTTGGAAGTTGGAAACACCGATGTTTTTCACGAGCCCGCTTTCATGCAAACGCTCAAAGGCACGCCACGTGCCGACGTTAACACTTTGCCAGGCTAGTGGATCGCCCTTAGTGAAGGGCCAGTGGATCAAATAGGCATCGAGGTAATCGACTTGTAAGCGCTTGAGCGTCGCATCAAATGCTCGCATAACGCTGTCGTAGGTGCGATTTGATGTCCAACACTTACTTAAGATGAAAAGGTCTTTACGGTTGACACTCGTGCGTTTAATGGCTTCGCCCACAGAAGCTTCGTTTTCATAAATGGCCGCTGTATCAATGTAGCGATAGCCTAAATCAATGGCGTTAACCAACGACTCAACGAGGTTTTCGCCTTCGGGGATTTGCCAAGTGCCAATACCGATCGAAGGGATGCTTTCATTATTTGAGAGTTTATAGGACGTCATATTCATTTTTATCCCCCGATGTGCCATAGTTACATTTCATTTTATGCGAACGATATCGAGGACTTTTTGCGTTAAACCAAATATTTTCAATTTTAATGTTTGAGCTATGTCAAGTAACGTACAATCTCAGATTGAATTGAGAGAGTTTGTAACATGAATGGCAATTTTGACTATTTTTTAATTCTTTCGGCCTTGGCCTTCCTTTTAGTGATTGTTTTATTGATCAGTCTCTTTAGTAAGGGAAGTTCGAAAAACGAAAAAGTTCTGAGCGCTCCGGTTCGTCGAGAACGAATCGGTCCACGTCCTGTTGCTCGTCCTAATCCTTACAAAATTCATGCTCTCGAAGAAGCTCCTCAACCACCACGAACCATGACGATGGTTTTTTATGATGAGGCGCAGCATCCCGTGGCCGTCATGAGTCGCTCGACCTTGGGCGCTCAAAGTTGGGGGACGCACCGCTCTAACGAGTCTTCTTTGCTCACAGCCTTTATTAATGCTTCTTTTGCAACGCAAGCCAACGAAGTGATCACATTGCATTACCCGCAAGGCAATGTCGGTTCCGGTCGTTTAAGCGTTAAAGCCTTCGATGAGAAGGGAAATGAGGTAGCTTGTAATGCTTCTCTCTCGTTACGAGGCGAAGATTTTCCGACCTATGATGCGACAGAAGATCTTCAAACTTGGTTAATCGAGGCTCCCTTGAGAATTTATCGCAATATCTTTTTAAGGTTAGATGCGATTGAGCAAGCCAAACTTCTTAAGTTGGAGTTTGGCAAGGATGAATTGGTTGAGAGCGAGGCGTCGGATTTATCCCCGGTTTCGCGTTTGGCTCTATCCTATTTATTATTGGCAAAACTTGCCAAGGACAAGGATTTCTTTGTTCGCATGGGACGCTACAACCGTTTCAGCCACTTTTTAAATGTCAATGATGTTCAAGAAAATGAAGCTTTATTCACTCTTGAACGCCTCATCATTTCACAAACATTTGTCCAAACGCAAAAGTTGCCGTTTTTTTTGGTTCGTACCGCAACCCCTTGTGCTCAGTGGTCAAAAGCTCTGAAATATTAAGGCAAATCAATACCTTTACATCTTCTTTACAATTCTTTTTGCGCCATTTTCAATGAAAACATAGGGTTATCCCTAGGTTACAGATTTTTACATAGAACGTTACATTTGAGTCATGAAGCATTTAAAGGCTTCATATACAAGCGGGTGTAATCGTTCTCGAAGTCCTAAAACAACTGTTAAAGACACGACCTCTCGCAAGAAGAAAAAATAAATGAAAGGAGAATGCAATGGCAAAAAAATCTAGTATGAGTCTGCCTATGCAAATGCTCGCCGGTTTGGTACTGGGTGTGGTGATTGGCGCTTTTGTCTCATCAGATTTGGCAACGACTTGGTTTAAGCCCTTGGGCGATTTGTTCATTCGATTGATTCGAATGGTGGTCGTTCCCTTGGTCTTTGCAACTTTGGTTGCCGGTGCTGCTGGCATTGCTGACGTGTCCAAGTTAGGTCGTGTAGCAATTAAAACGATTTTGGTCTTTGCTGTTACCACGGCAATTGCCGTGATGTTCGGTTTGATCTTCGCAGGCGCCATCGACCCCGGTGTCGGTTTGACGCTCTCTACCGAAGGTTTGCAAGCCGCTAACGTGAAGGCTCCGAGCATGATCAAAGTCTTGCTCGACATCGTTCCGATTAACCCGATGGAAGCCTTTGCTAAGGGTAGCATCTTGCAAATCATCTTCTTTGCAGTGATGTTCGGTTTCTGCTTGAGCGCTTTGGGTGAACGTGGCCGTCCGTTGATTGAGTTCTTCGATATTTTAGGCGACGTCATGATTCGCATGACTAACGCTGTGATGAAGTTCGCTCCGATCGGTGTGTTCGGTTTGATTTCCTACACGGTTTCCCGTTACGGTTTAGCCGTCTTGTTGCCGCTCGGTAAGTTGATCCTTGCCAGCTTCTTGGCAACGGTGACCTTCGTGGTCGTGATCTACATTCCGATCATTATCGGTTATGTCCGTATTCCGCTCATGAAGTACATCAAGGTTATCTTTGAGCCGTGGTTGATCGCTTTCACGACGTGTTCATCTGCCGCTGCAATGCCGGCTAACTTGTTAGCAAGCCGCCGCTTGGGTTCTTCCAAGACGATCGCTTCCTTTGCAGTGCCGCTTGGTAACACGATTAACATGAACGGTACCGCTATTTACATGGGTATCACGGCTATCTTCGGCGCACAAGTCTATGGCATCGATTTGACGATGGCTGACCAAGTCACGATCGTATTGATGGGTGTGTTGGCTGCTATCGGTACCGCAGGTGTCCCAGGTGCTGGTTTGATTATGTCGACGATCGTCTTCACGCAAGTGGGTATTCCGCTTGAAGCCGTGGCCTTGATCGCCGGTGTTGACCGTATCCTTGACATGATCCGTACGTCCATTAACGTGGTGGGTGACTCCACGACCGCCTTGCTGGTCTCCAAGTTTGAAGGCGAATTGGGCACGGAACCGGTGGACGAAGATGAGGTTGATTCAACCCCTCTGACGCCCGCTAACTAACTTGTTCTAATACAAGTCGAAACGGCAACCGAAAGGTTGCCGTTTCAGACTGTTGACAAACCCAAAAATTAAGGGTTTTCCAAGGGACCTAAATCA